>NZ_JANODC010000341.1:0-3497 GCF_031412495.1 Rhizobacter sp.
TGGGGTGGGGGGGGGGGGGTGGTTGTCGCCCCCGGGGGGGGGGCGCCCACCCCCCCGCCGGGGCCCCGCCCCCCCCGCCGCCGCGCCCCCCCCCCCCGGCGCCGCGACGACGATGGACACGCGGGCGCCGCCGACGCCGGACTGCTGCGCCATCGCCAGCGCATGCTGCGGGTGCGATGCGAGGCCGGGGTAGTAGACGCGCTCGACCGCCTCCTGCGCCTCGAGCCAGCGCGCCAGCTCCAGGGCACGGGCGCTCTGCGCCTGCATGCGGATGGACAGCGTCTCCAGGCCCTTCAGCACGACCCAGGCGTTGAACGGCGACAGGCACATGCCGGCGCTGCGCATCACCGGCACGAAGCGCTCGTTGACGAGCTGCTCGCTCGCGCACAGGGCGCCGGCGATGACCCGGCCCTGGCCGTCAAGGTACTTGGTGCCCGAGTGGACGACGAGATCGGCACCGTAGTCCATCGGCCGCTGCAGGGCCGGCGTGCAGAAGCAGTTGTCAACCGCCAGCCAGGCGCCGGCCCCGTGCGCGAGCCCGGCCAGGGCCCGGATGTCGCAGACCTCGGTCAGCGGGTTCGTCGGCGACTCGGCGAAGAAGAGCTTCGTGTCCGGCCGGACAGCGGCGCGCCAGGCGGCGACGTCGGTCTGCGAGACGAAGCTCGTCTCGACGCCGAACTTCGCGAACTCGCGGCCGAACAGCATCACCGTCGAGCCGAACACGCTCTGCGAGCAGACGACGTGGTCGCCCGCCTTCAGCAGCCCCATGCCGAGGAGCAGGATGGCGCTCATCCCGCTCGACGTCGCGATGCACGCTTCGGCACGCTCGAGGGCGGCCAGGCGGCGCTCGAGCATGGTCACCGTCGGGTTGGTGAAGCGCGAGTAGATGAACGCCTCTTCCTCGTTGGCGAAGCGCGCGGCGGCTGTCTCCGCATCCGGCTGGATGAAGCTGCTGGTGAGAAACAGCGCTTCCGAGTTCTCGCCCCAGGCGCTCGGCGGCAGCCCCTCGCGCACGGCGAGCGTGTCCGGCCGGGCATCGGCCGGCAGGCTCACGCGGGGGATCTTCGCCCCGGCCATCAGGCCGCCTCGGCGGCGCTCTGCAGCGTCAGCGGGCCGCGCCCGGCCGACGTGTCCTCCTCGTCGGCCTGGCCATGGCGCTGCGCGGCCATGGCCGCGAAGTCGGCCTCGCTGACGTCGCCGGTGATGTAGACGCCGTCGAAGCACGAGGCCTCGAAGCCGTCGAGCTTCGGATTCAGGGCCCGGACCACGCGCTTCATGGCGGCGATGTCCTGGTAGATCAGGGCGTCGGCGCCGATGAACTGGCGGATCTCCTCGATGCTGCGGCCGTGCGCGATCAGCTCGTCCTTGGTCGGCATGTCGATGCCGTACACGTTCGGGAAGCGCACCGGCGGCGCCGCCGACGCGAGGTAGACCTTCTTCGCGCCGGCGTCGCGGGCCATCTGCACGATCTCCTTCGAGGTCGTGCCGCGGACGATGGAGTCGTAGACCAGCAGCACGTTGCGGCCCTTGAACTCGACCTCGATCGCGTTCAGCTTCTGGCGCACCGACTTCTTGCGCACGCCCTGCCCCGGCATGATGAAGGTGCGGCCGACGTAGCGGTTCTTGACGAAGCCCTCGCGGTACGGCTTGCCGATCTTCTGCGCCAGCTGCATCGCCGACGGCCGGCTCGATTCCGGGATCGGGATGACGACGTCGATCTCCGACGGCGGCATCGTCGAGATCAGGCGCTGGGCGAGCGTCTCGCCGAGGTTGAGGCGCGCCTGGTACACCGAGACGCCGTCCATCACCGAGTCGGGCCGGGCCAGGTAGACGTACTCGAACATGCATGGGTGCAGCGTCGGGTGGTCGGCGCACTGGCGCGTATGGATCGTGCCGTCCAAGTCGATGAAGACGGCCTCGCCGGGGGCGACGTCGCGGGTCAGGGTGTGCCCGGTGCCGACGATGGCGACCGACTCGCTGGCGACCACGATCTCGGGGCCGTCCGGGCCGCTGCCCTCGCCGAACGAGAGCGGCCGGATGCCGAACGGGTCGCGGAAGGCGAGCAGGCCGTGGCCCGCGATGAGGGCGACGACCGCATACGAGCCGCGGATGCGCCGGTGCACCGCGCTGACCGCGGCGAAGACGACGTCCGGGGACAGCGGCTTGTCGCGGACCGCACGCTCGAGCTCGTGCGCGAGGACGTTGATCAGCACCTCGGTGTCGCTGCCGGTGTTGATGTGGCGCCGGTCGATGTCGAACAGCTCCTGCTTCAGCGCGCCGGCGTTGGTGAGGTTGCCGTTGTGGACGAGGACGATGCCGTACGGCGCGTTGACATAGAAGGGCTGCGCCTCCTCCTCGCTCCAGGCGTTGCCGGCGGTCGGGTAGCGCACCTGACCGAGGCCGACGGTGCCCGGCAGGGCCCGCATGTTGCGGGTGCGGAAGACGTCGCGGACCATGCCGCGCGCCTTCTGCATGAAGCACTTCGTGCCCTGCATGGTGACGATGCCGGCAGCGTCCTGGCCGCGGTGCTGCAGCAGCAGCAGCGCGTCGTAGATCAGCTGGTTGACCGGGGCCTTCGAGATCACGCCGACGATTCCACACATGGCAAGTTCCTCGAATCAGTCGGACACGGCGACGCTCAGATGCGATTCCGATCCGGGGTCTCGTCGCCCGGCGGCGGGACGGAGGACAGCACCTCGCGCAGCAGCTCGTCCAGCCAAGCCGCACCGCGCGACTCCTGCCACGCCGGCAGCCGACCGAGCGGCGTGTAGGCCAGCACCGCCGCGAGCGCCAGCAGCACGAGCACGCCTCGGGCCAGGCCGAACACCGCACCGAGCAGGCGGTCGAGCGGGCGCAACGGCGTCGCGCGCACGAGCCGCGCCACCGCACGCGCCGCCAGCCCCCAGACGAGCAGCACCACCACGAAGGCAGATGCGAACCCCGCCACCCGATTCAAGGTCGACCCGGTCTCGCCGATAGGCAGGTGGGCGGCCAGCACCGGCCCGAACCACAGGGCCGCGAACCACGCCGCGAACCAGCCGGCGAGCGAGAGAAGCTCGAAGGTCAGGCCGCGGAACAGGCCGACAAGCGCCGACAGCACGATCGCGCCGAGCAGTGCCGCGTCGATCCATCCGATGGCCGGCCATTCCATCGATACGCATCAGAGCGTCAGCACCACGGCGGCGAGCCCCGCCGCCTTGGCCTTGGCGAGTGCCGCATCGGCCTCGCCGCGGGTCGCGAACGGACCGACGCGGACGCGGATGCGGCTGCCCGACGGCGTCTGCGCGACCTGGGTGTAGGTCTTGAGGCCGAGCTTCTCGACTTGCCGGCGGGTATCGCGGGCGGCATCCGCGTCGGCGAAGGCGCCGACCTGGAGGACGAAGCGCGCGCCTTCGGCAGAGGCTGCCGGGCGGGCCTCGAGCAGTGCCCGCGCCTTGTCCTCGTCGGTCGGCGTCGTGCCGGGCACGGGCTCCGTGGCGCGCGCCGTCGGCACGGGT
>NZ_JANODC010000342.1:0-1956 GCF_031412495.1 Rhizobacter sp.
CAACCGGCGCAAGGTGCTCTTCATCGACGAACTGAAGCAGCAACTCGGTGACATCGGCGCCGACGATCCGGTCAAGGCCGCCGTGGTCGAGGAAGCGGCCCGCCGCGCGCGCAAGTACGGCGGCTCGCTGGGCACCGCCACACAGAGCGCCGACGACTACTACGGCTCGGCCCAGATGGAAGCGGCCTTCAACAGCTCCGACTGGGTGTTCCTGCTGCGCCAGAAGCCCGAGTCGATCGAGATGCTCGACCGCAAGGGGCGGCTGTCGATGGACGAACCCAAGAAGCGGCTGCTCAACTCGCTGCGCACGGAGCCGGGCGTCTTCTCGGAGGTCTACATCTCCTCGCCGGTGGGCGAAGGCGTGGCGCGCAACATCCTCGACCCGGCGACCCATCTGCTGTTCTCCAACAAGCTGGAGGACAACGCGCCGATCGACGAGCTGCGGGCGCAGGGCCTGAGCATCGACGACGCGATCACCGAGCTGCTGCGGCGGCGCGGGCACGCGGTGTGACTTTGGCGAGGCTCCCATGGACGTCGACGCCAGCGCCAGTCCGGGCCCGAAACCCCAGCAGCCCATTGCCGGGACTGTAGGCATGGTGCGCATCCTCCTGCACGCTGCATTCGCGCTGCTGATCGTGCTGGGCACGCTGGCCGCCTACGACCGCGTGGTGGTGCGCCCGGCCCAGCGGGTCGGCGTCGTCGATGTCGGCGAGGTGTATCGGCAGAAGGAGGCCGAGTTCACCCAGCTCCTGACCCGCGCCACCACCGACGCTGACCGCGAGAAGGCGTTTGCGCTGGCCCGGAGCTTCTCGCAGCGGCTGCCGGCCGCGCTGGAGGAACTGCCGCGCGACTGCGCCTGCCTGGTGGTGCTGAAGAGCGCCGTGGCCGGCCGGACACCGCGGACCGTCGATCTGACGGCACTGCTGCAGCAGAAGCTGGGCCATCCCCAGACACCCCACAGGAACGACCCCGAGGAGGCCCGATGAAGCGCAGCCTTCGCACCCAGGCCATCGACTTTGCGGCGCACACGCGGCGACGCTGGTACCTCTACCTGCCCGTCTTCGCGATCTGGACCTTCGCCTACACGCGGCTTTTCATCGACCCGACGCCGCGGGTGCCGGTCCTCTTCAACTGGACGGGCAGCCTGCCGTACCGGGTGGCCTGGCTGCAACACGGCGAGCATCCGCTGCAGCGCGGGGAGTTCGTCATCTTCTCGTTTGCGGGCGAGGCGCGAACCGCCTACCCCGGACTGGACGGTCAACCGTTCTTCAAGATCGTGCGCGGCCTGCCGGGCGACGTGGTGACGGTGTCCGGCCGCACGGTGTCGGTCAATGGTGTCGTCGTCGGCACGGCCAAGGCCCAGGCCTTCGACCGGCGCCCGTTGGAGCCGATCGCGCCGACGGTGATCCCGCCAGGCCACTACTACGTGCAGGGCACGGGTCCGGACTCGTTCGACTCGCGCTACCGCAGCAGCGGGCTCGTGCGGGCCGAGCAGGTGCTGGGCAGCGTGGTGCCGCTGTTCTGAGGGGCTGCCATGGATCCGCATTCGATGCTGCGTTGGCCGGCTTCCCGTCATGTGGCCCAGTCGATCTCCCTGGCCTCGCTGGCTTCCCTTGTCGCAATGACCGCGCTTGCCACAGCCTTACCGGCGCTGGCGCAGACATCGTCCGAGCCGGCTGTCACGGGCGACGTGCCGATGGCCGACTACTTGGCGCTGCTCCAGCAGATCTCCCCTGCGGTACACCAAGGGGCACAGGCCTATCTCCAGGCCCACGAGCGCCGGTGCCGCCGGAGTCTCACGAGCCGCGAGTTGCGACAGGCGATGGCAGAAGGGGACGGCGATCCGCTGCTGATGGCGATGATCCGGGCCAGCCACCTCCAGGACGGGCCCGGCCTCACTCGGCTGGACGAGCAGGTCTCATGCACCCGGAAGGCGGCAAGGTGAAGTTCGAACTG
>NZ_JANODC010000343.1:0-2753 GCF_031412495.1 Rhizobacter sp.
CGACGACGTGGACGGCCGCATGAAGATCTACGAGGCCATGGTCAAGGGGGAGAACATCCTCGAGGCCGGCACGCCCGTCTCATTCGACGTCCTCTGCAACGAGATCCGTGGGCTCGCGATCAACATCGAACTGGAGCAGGACTGAGCGCCCTCAAGGGCGCCTAGCCGGCGACGAATCGAGCGACCGAACGAGACTTTGATCAGTTCATGAACGGGGGTCGTCGTCATGCTCAGTTGCGCTCCAGCTCGATGTCGATGCCCAGAGACCGGATTTCCTTGACCAGCACGTTGAACGACTCCGGCATGCCGGCCTCAATGGCGTGCTCGCCCTTGACGATGCTTTCGTAGACCTTGGTGCGGCCGTTCACGTCGTCCGACTTGACCGTCAGCATTTCCTGCAGGACGTAGCTGGCGCCGTAGGCCTCGAGGGCCCAGACCTCCATCTCGCCGAAGCGCTGGCCACCGAACTGCGCCTTGCCGCCGAGCGGCTGCTGCGTGACCAGGCTGTACGGCCCGGTGGAGCGCGCGTGCATCTTGTCGTCCACGAGGTGGTGCAGTTTCAGCACGTGCATGTAGCCGATCGTCACTGGGCGCTCGAAGGGATCGCCGGTGCGGCCGTCGTGCAGGACCGCCTGCGTCCGCGTGTCGGTCAGGCCCTTGGCCTTGGCGATCTCGTCCGGGTACGCCAGCTTGAGCATGGTCCGGATCTCGCTCTCGGCGGCACCGTCGAAGACCGGCGTCGCGAACGGCACGCCCTTCGACAGGTTTTCCGCCATCTCGCGGATGTCGGCGTCGCTGAGGTGGTCGAGACGCTCGGTCTTGCCGCCGCTCTTGTTGTAGAGCTCGTCGAGGAACCTGCGCAGCTCGGCCACCTTGGCCTCCTTCTGCAGCATGTCGCCGATGCGCTGGCCGATGCCCTTGCCGGCCCAGCCGAGGTGAACCTCGAGGACCTGGCCGACGTTCATCCGCGACGGCACGCCGAGCGGATTGAGGACGATGTCGCACGGGGTGCCGTCGGCCATGTAGGGCATGTCCTCCACCGGGACCACCTTCGAGACGACGCCCTTGTTGCCGTGCCGGCCGGCCATCTTGTCGCCCGGCTGCAGGCGCCGCTTGACGGCCAGGTAGACCTTGACCATCTTCAGAACGCCGGCGGGCAGCTCGTCGCCCTGCGTCAGCTTCTTCTTCTTCTCCTCGAAGGCGAGGTCGAAGCTGTGCCGCGTCTGCTCGAGCGAGTTCTTGATCGACTCGAGCTGGTTGGCGAGGTCCTCGTCGGCCGGGCGGATGTCGAACCAGTGGTACTTCTCGACGCTGTCGAGGTAGGCCTTGTCGATCGGCGTGCCCTTGGCGATCTTGTTCGGGCCGCCGTTGGCCGGCTTGCCGTCGAGCAGCTTTCCGATCCGGTCGAACGCGTCGGCCTCGACGATGCGCAGCTGATCGTTGAGGTCGAGGCGGTAGCGCTTCAGCTCGTCGTCGATAATCTGCTGGGCGCGCTTGTCGCGCTGGATGCCTTCGCGGGTGAACACCTGCACGTCGATGACCGTGCCGTTGGTGCCCTGGTCGACGCGCAGCGAGGTGTCCTTCACGTCGGAGGCCTTCTCGCCGAAGATGGCCCGGAGGAGCTTTTCCTCCGGCGTCAGCGTCGTCTCGCCCTTGGGCGTGACCTTGCCGACCAGCGTGTCGCCGGGATTGACTTCCGCGCCGACGTAGACGATGCCCGACTCGTCGAGCCGGCCGAGCTGCACCTCGGCCAGGTTCGGGATGTCACGGGTGATTTCCTCGGCGCCGAGCTTGGTGTCGCGCGCCATGACCACCAGCTCCTCGATGTGGATCGAGGTGTAGCGGTCTTCGGCGATGACGCGTTCGCTGATGAGGATCGAGTCCTCGAAGTTGTAGCCGTTCCAGGGCATGAACGCGACCAGCATGTTCTGGCCGAGGGCGAGCTCGCCGATGTCGGTCGAGGCACCGTCGGCGATGATGTCGTCGACCTCGACCCGGTCGCCGCGCTTGACGATCGGCCGCTGGTGGATGTTCGTGTTCTGGTTCGAGCGCTGGTACTTGATCAGGTTGTAGATGTCGACGCCGACTTCACCGGCGACCGTCTCCTGGTCGTTGACGCGGATGACGATCCGGTTGGTGTCGACGTAGTCGACGACACCGCCGCGCCGGGCGGCGACGACCGTGCCCGAGTCCTTGGCGGCAACGCGCTCGACGCCGGTGCCGACGAACGCCTTCTCCGGGCGCAGGGTCGGAACGGCCTGGCGCTGCATGTTCGCGCCCATGAGCGCGCGGTTCGCGTCGTCGTGCTCCAGGAACGGCACCAGCGACGCGGCGACGGAGACGATCTGCGTCGGCGCGACGTCCATGTACTGGATCCGCTCGGCCGAGGTCAGCACCGATTCGCCGTTGTCGCGCGCGGAGACCAGCTCATCGATCAGCTTGCCGTCCTTGTCGAGCGTGGCGCTCGCCTGGGCGATGACGTACTTGCCTTCCTCGATGGCCGAGAGGTAGTCGATCTTGTCGCTGACCTTGCCGTCGGCGACGCGGCGGTACGGGGTCTCGAGGAAGCCGTACTCGTTGAGCTGCGCGTACAGCGCCAGCGAGTTGATCAGGCCGATGTTCGGGCCTTCCGGCGTCTCGATCGGGCAGACCCGGCCGTAATGCGTCGGGTGCACGTCGCGCACTTCGAAGCCGGCGCGCTCGCGCGTCAGGCCGCCCGGGCCGAGGGCCGAGACGCGCCGCTTGTGCGTGAT
>NZ_JANODC010000344.1:0-11728 GCF_031412495.1 Rhizobacter sp.
GACCACCTGCGCCAGAACATGGCTGCGGCCCGCGGCCGCATGCCCGATGCGGTGATGCGGCAGCGGATCGCCGCCCATGTCGCCTCGCTCTGACCGCCAGGTGCGCCGGTGAGCGAGTGGTGGACCTACCGGCCGTCGGACTTCCTGCTCTTTTCGGCGCGGACATATCACCGCCTGTTCGAGATCCACAACGCCGCGCTCTGGCCGGCGCAGGCGCTGGCCGTCGCCCTGAGCGCCGTTCTGCTGTGGCTGGCCTGGCGCGGCGGCCGCGGCGCAGCGCGCGGCGCGTTCGCCATCGTCGCCTTCGCCTGGCTGTGCAGCGCCGGCGCCTGGTTCGGGGCCCGTTACGCCACGATCAACTGGGCTGCGACATGGTTCGCTGCGGCCTTCGCCCTCGAAGGCGCGCTGCTCCTCGGCCTGGCCTCGTCGCGGGCCTGCCCGGCCTTGGCCGTGCGGCCAGGCGGTGCACGCGGGGCCGTGGGTGCCGCCCTGCTGACGGCGGGCATCGCCTACCCGGTCGTCGCGCCGCTGCTCGGCCGGCCGTGGGCGCAGGCGGAGCTGTTCGGCATCGCGCCCGACCCGACCGCGATCGGCACGCTCGGCCTGCTCCTCCTGCTCGAGGCGGGGAGGGAACGGCGCCTGCCGGCCTGGCTGCGTGCGGCCTGGATCGGCGCACTGTGGACGATCCCGGTCCTCTGGTGCCTCGTCACCGGCATGACCCTCTGGACGCTGCATGCCCCCGAGGCGATCATCGCCCCGGCCGCCGCCGCGCTCGCGCTGCTCGCCGCCCGCTCCCGCCACCCTCCGACTGCCTGAACCCATGCTGCTGACTGCCGACGCCCGGGGCGTCTTCCCCATCGCACCGACGCCCTTCCTGCCCAACGGGGAGATCGACCGCAGCTCGCTCGATCGCCTTGCCGACTTCTACGTGGAATGCGGCGCGACCGGCGTGACCGTGCTCGGCCAGCTCGGCGAGGCGCCCAAGCTCGACCACCGCGAGTCGGTGTCGATTGCCTCGCGCATGGTCAAGCGGATGCCCGTGCCGGTGGTCGTCGGCGTCTCCGCGCCGGGCTTTGCGGGCATGCGCGCGCTGGCCCGCGACGTGCTCGACGCCGGCGCCGCCGGCGTCATGATCGCGCCGCCGAACACGCTGCGCACCGACGACGCCATCGTCGCCTACTACCGGCAGGCGGCCGAGGCGGTCGGCCACGACCTGCCGTTCGTGATCCAGGACTACCCGCTGACCTTCAGCGTCGTGATGACGCCGGCCGTCATCCGCCGCATCGTCACCGAGTGCCCGAGCTGCGTGATGCTGAAGCACGAGGACTGGCCCGGCCTCGACAAGATCTCGACCCTGCGCGGATTCGAGAAGGACGGCTCGATGCGCCACGTCTCGATCCTCTGCGGCAACGGCGGCCTCTTCCTCGACCACGAGATGGAGCGGGGCGCCGACGGCGCCAACACCGGCTACGCCTTCCCCGACCTGCTCGTCGACGTCGTCCGCCTCTCCGCCGAGGGCCGGCGCGACGAGGCGCACGACCTCTTCGACGCGCACCTGCCGCTGATCCGCTACGAGCAGCAGCCGGGCGTCGGCCTCGCGGTCCGCAAATACATCCTGATGCGCCGCGGCCTGCTGGGCTCGGAGGCGCAGCGCGCGCCCCGGGCAGCGCTGTCCGACGCGGCACGCGCGGAAGTCGATTACCTGCTGGCCCGCGTCGGTCGCACCGACCCGCGCGCCCGGCTCTGAGCGCCGGGGGCCGGCGCGACGCGCCCCTCCCGCCGAGAGGATCGGCTCGTAGGGCTTTTCCGACAGAGGAATCGGTCCGTCGACGCTGCTGAGCGCGCAGCGTGCCGCCTAGGATCGTCCGCGACCTCGATGCGCCCGAACGGGTGCCATACTGGCGTTTTCCACTAGAGGAGTTCTTCCGAGTGCCCCACGCCCTCCTGGTCGACGACGACGCCGATGCGGCCGAAACCATGGCGATGCTGATCGCCAACGAAGGCTTCACCGTCGCTACCGCGGGTTCCCTGCGCGATGCGCGCCGCCAGATGGCTCTGCAGGAGCCGGACATCATCCTGCTGGACCTGATGCTGCCCGACGGCAGCGGCATGGAGCTGTTCAAGGACGTCAAGGCGATCCCGAACGCCGAGCTCGTCCTCATCACCGGCCACGCCAGCCTGGAGACCTCGATCCAGGCGCTGCGCCTGGGCGCCGCCGACTACCTCGTCAAGCCGATGAGCCTGAAGCAGCTGCAGGGCGTGCTGTCGCGGGTGACCAAGCCGTCGGCGCTCAAGGCGGTCGCCGGAGATCTCGAGGTCGGTCTGGAGAAGGACGGGCACTTCGGCGGGCTCTGGGGCCGCTCCGAGGTGATGCGCCACGTCTACCAGCAGATCATCCGCGTCGCGGGGACGGCGGTCACCGTCTTCATCACCGGCGAGAGCGGCACCGGCAAGGAGGTCGTCGCGCGAACGGTGCACGAGCTCAGCCGCCGCCGTGCCAACGCCTTTCTGGCCGTCAACTGCGGCGCCATCTCGCCGCACCTCATGGAAAGCGAGATCTTCGGCCACGAGAAGGGCAGCTTCACCGGCGCCGATCGCCAGCACCTGGGCTTCTTCGAGCGCACCAGCGGCGGCACGCTGTTCCTGGACGAGATCACGGAGATGCCGCTCGACCTGCAGGTCAAGCTGCTGCGCGTGCTCGAGACCGGCACCTTCATGCGCGTCGGGTCGACCCAGGTCCAGGAGACCGACGTGCGCATCATCGCCGCGACCAATCGCGGCCCGATGGAAGCGGTGGCGCGCGGCAAGCTGCGGGAAGACCTGCTCTACCGGCTCAATGTCTTCCCCATCCACCTGCCCCCCCTGCGCGAACGTGCCGAGGACATCCCCCTCATCGCCCAGCACTTCCTGGAGCAGATCGGCGAACGCGAAGGCCAGCCGAAGCGGTTCGCTCCCGAACTTCTCAAGAACCTCGGCTCCTACCGCTGGAGCGGCAACGTCCGCGAGCTGCGCAACATCATCTACCGCGCCTACGTGATGGCGCCGGGGTCGACCATCGTCGACGACTGCCTGCCGCAGATGGCGGGTGCCGGCAACGGCAACGGCAGCGCGCCCACGGTGACGGTGCGTGTCGGCATGACCCTGGCGGAGATCGAGCGCCAGGTCACCCTGGCCACGCTCGAGCACTTCGGCCGGCACAAGGAGAAGACCGCGGCCACCCTCGGCATCAGCCTGAAGACGCTCTACAACCGCCTCAAGGAGTACGCGGCGGAGGAAGAGCCGATGAGCGAGAACGGGGCCCTGGACGAGGCGCGCTGAGTCTTCCCCCGTCCGGACCCCGGGGCTCGCCGCGGTCGCCGTCCCTCAGCTCAGGCGGCCGGCGTACGAACGCAGCAGCTTGGCCAGGCTGTTCGGGTTGAGCGGCTTGACGAAGAACGAATCGAACCCCGCCGCCAGGGCCCGCTTCTGGTCCTCCTCGCCGGCGTAGCCCGTCACGGCGGCGAAGACCACCGGCGAGCCGGCAAGTTCCTGGCGCAGCGATTCGACCAGCCTCAGGCCGTCGATGTCGGGCAGGCCGATGTCGCACAGCACGATCTGCGGCCGGACCCGTCGCGCCACCTCGAGGGCCTCGCGCGCGTTCGGCGCGGTGCTGACCTCGTTGCCCCACAGCTCCATCTGCAGGCGCAGGCTCTCGAGCGCGTCGGGGTGGTCCTCGACGATCAGCACGCGGTAGCTTTCGCTCAGCTGCGGCACGCCGCTGTCGGACGGGGACGCCGTCTCCGGGTCCATGAGGGGCAGCCAGAGGACGAACTCGCTGCCCTGGCCCGGGCCGTCGCTGAAGCCTTCGACGTCGCCGCCGTGCAGCTGGGCGATCCGGCGCGCCAGCGTCAGGCCGACGCCGAGGCCGCCGAGGCTGCGCGCCAGGGTCTGGTCCTGTTGCGCGAACAGCTCGAAGGCGTGCGGCAGGAAGCCCGGATCGATGCCCTGGCCCCGGTCCTTGACCGCGATCTGCACCGTCTTCGCCGCGCGGCGGACGGTGATCCCGATCGTGCTCGGCTCGAAGCTGAACTTGGCCGCGTTGAAGACGAGATGGGAGAGCGCCTGGGCCAGCCGGCCGCTGTCGCCGCGGACGAACAGGCGCTCGTCGGGGACCTCGACGGCCAGGGTGTGGCGGCCGGCGTTGAGCTTGTCGTGGCTCTTCGCGACGGCCTCCTGGACGATGCTTTCGAGCGAGACCTGCTCGCGGACCAGCGACACCTGGCCCTGCGCCGCGCGGGTGACGTCGATCAGCTCCTCGATGAGGTGGCCCATCCGGCCGACCTGCCGCTCGATGATCTCGCGCAGGCGGACCAGGATGGGGTTGGTGTGCTCCAGCGTGCGCAGGACGCTCGCCGCGTTGGCGATCGGCGCCAGCGGGTTGCGAAGCTCGTGCGACAGCATGGCCAGGAATTGGCCCTGACGCCGCTCTGCCAGGCGCAGCTGCTGCGTGCGTTCGGCCAGGGCTTCCTCGAGCGCCTTGCGGTCATGGATGTCGACCAGGGTGCCGACGAACCCGGCCACCGTGCCGTCGGGGCCGAGGCGGGGCACGGCGTTGTCCAGCATCCAGCGGTACTCGCCGTCGTGGCGGCGCAGGCGCAGGTCGAGCGAGAACGACACGCCGGCCTCGAAGCTGGTGCGCTGGATGCCGACGCAGCGGTCGACATCTTCCGGATGGACCGAGCGGACCCAGCCATTGCCTTGCAGCTCGGCGACGGGGCGCCCGGTGTAGCCGGCCCAGGAGCCGCTGAACCAGTCGCCATCGCCGTCGAACGACGTGCTCCAGATGAGGACCGGTGCCGCGTCGGCGATGGCGCCGATCCGGTCGGACTCGACGGCCGTCGCGTCGGCGAGGGGCGGCCGGCCATGGCCGGCCGACAGAGGTTGCGGTGTGCTTGACACGGTCTGCCTTACCTCCCGGCTGCGTCTGCAACGCGCAGTCTCCGGTCGCAACGAGGCAACCGCCGTGCCCGGAGCCGGGGCGAGGAAGACAGACGGTCGTCGCGCACGCTCAGGCTGCTTCGGCCGCTGCCGGGGCTGCCAGACGGCGGCGCCGCTCGACAGAAGCCACCTTGAGCAGCTGGCGGTACTTGGTGACCGTACGCCGTGCCACCTTCAGCCCCTGGCGGCCGAGCAGGCGGGCGATCTGCGCGTCGGAAAGGGGATCAGTCGGGTTCTCGGCGTCGATCATCCCCTTGATCACGCCGCGAATCGCCGTCGCCGAGCAGGCGCCGCCGCTGGCTGTCGCCATCTCGCGCGAGAAGAAATACTTCAGCTCGAAGACCCCGACCGGCGTCGCCATGTACTTGTTGTTCGTCACCCGCGACACGGTCGACTCGTGCAGCCCGAGCTCGGCGGCGATCTCGCGCAGGCCGAGCGGCTTCATCGCCATCGGCCCGAACTCGAGGAAGTGGTGCTGCCGCTTGAGGATGGCCTCGGCGACCATCAGGATGGTCGAGAAGCGCTGCTGCACGTTCTTCACCGTCCAGCGGGCTTCCTGCAGATGCTGGGCGAGCTCGCCGTGCTGGCCGGTGCGGTGCTCCTGGAACATCGAGGCGTAGGTCTGGTTCAGCTTGACGCGGGGCACGACGGCACGGTTGAGCGTCGCCGTCCAGCGACCGCGGATCTTGCGCACGATGACGTCGGGCGTGATGAACTGCGTCGAGGTCGGCTCGACGCTCCAGCCCGGGCGCGGGTTCAGGTGGCGGATGCGTTCGCAGGCGGCCTCGATGTCGGCGGCCGGGCGTTTGAGCAGCCGGGCCAGCCCGTTGACGTCGTGCTGGGCCAAGCGGTCGAGATGGTCGGCGATGATCTCGCGCGCCAGCTGGCACTCGCCCGATTCCTCGGCGGCGCCGAGCTGGAGCAGCAAGCATTCGGCGACGTTGCGCGCGCCGACACCGGCCGGGTCGAGCGACTGCACGCGCTTCAGCGCGATCTGCATCTCGTCGTCCTCCACCGCGGGCGTCATGCCGCTGGTGAGGGCGATCTCGTCGAGCGAGATGCGCAGGTAGCCGTCGTCGTCGAGCGACTCGACGAGGGCGCAGGCGAGCGCGTGGTCGCGCTCGTCGAGCGGCAGGACGTTGATCTGGCTGCGCAGGTGCTGGCGCAGGCCGATGTCGGCCGGGATCAGGTCGAGTGCGGCGACGTCGGCTTCCGAACCCTGCGTCCGCACGCTGGCCGAGGACTGCTGCCACGGATCGCGTTCGTACGGCGAGTCGGTGATCGCGGCCATGGGCTCGAAGTCGATGCCGCGCGGCTCGCCGTCGGGCCCCGACCCTGCCGTGTCGACGCGCGCCGCGTCCTGCGGCGAGTCCTCGACCTCGAGGAACGGGTTGCGTCCCATCGCGTCCTGGACTTCCTGGGCGAAGTCGAGGGACGACAGCTGAAGCAGGCGAACGGCGTGTTGCAGGCGCGGCGTGACGGTGTGCTGTTGTCGCTGGCCGGTCTGCAGGGTGGGCATCGTCATCGGATCTGTGCTCTTTCCAAGGGTGGCTGGGGACGCACGGGCGAGGCCGTGCGCAGCGTCTGGGGGGCAGCCGAGAGCAACACCTGTGCCAAGCCGTCGCGGACGGCCGCGAAGCTCGGTCCTGCCCCGTGCGGGGGCCCGTCGCGGGCCGTGCCTCAGCCGTTCGCGGGCACGGCTTGCGGTAACTCTTGCCGGCCGCTGCGGCGTCCGTCGGGCCGCACGAAGGCCGGCAGGAACACGCGACGTTCGCCGCCCGCGAAGACCACCGTCACACCCTCGCCGTCGCACGCGTCGACGAGGCCGCGGCCATAGCGCGGCACCGTGACCGGGTCGCCGCGAGCGAACGCAGGCGGCGCAGTCCGCTCCGCGCCGGGCTCGCCGTCCATCGCGGCCCCGGCCGCGGGGCGAGCGTCGGCATCGGCCGCGGCGGCGGCGAAAGCCGCGGCAATGCGGGCGCAGTTGTCGCAGCTGCCGCACGAGGAGACTCGCTCGGCTTCGTCGAAGTTCTCGAGCAGCACCTTCCACCGGCAGTGCCCGGTCTGGCCGTAGAAGACCATCCGTTCGAGCATGGCGCGGTCGTGCTCGCGCTTGCGGCGGTAGGTCTCGAGCAGGCGTTCTAGCGCGTCGCGATCCAGGCCGGCGCGCGTGAGCGCCAGGCGGCCTTCGCGGTCCTGGCGGACCACGCCCTGGTGGCGCAGCAGGCGCAGCGCCACCTGCAGCTTGGCCTTCGGCCGGTCGAGCGCCTCCTGCAGCGCAGCCAGCGTCCAGGGCTCGCCCGCCGCCGGCTCGGGGCGCTCTTGCTGCAGGGCGACATACAGATCGGCGACGTCGTCGCGGGCCGGGTACTTCCCGGCCATGAAGAACTGTTGGACCGCCTTGTCGCCGTGCAGGAAGAGCAGGGTGCACTCGGCGTCCTTGCCGTCGCGGCCGGCCCGGCCCGACTCCTGGTAGTAGGCGTCGAGCCCGCCCGGCATCTGGTAGTGCAGGACGAAGCGCGTGTCGGTCTTGTCGATGCCCAGGCCGAAGGCGTTGGTGGCGACCATGATGCGCACGCCGCCGCGCATGAACGCCTCCTGCTGCTCGCGCCGCGCCGACGCGCCCAGCCGGCCGTGGTACAGGCCGGCCTCGATGCCGGCCGCCGCCAGGGCGGCGTGCACGGCCTCGGCGCCCTTGACCGTCGCTGCGTAGACGAGCCCGGCCCCTTCGCTGGCCGCGACGATGGACACGGCGCGGCCGAGCTTGTCGTCCTCGTTGGTCACCTGCAGCACCCGGTAGTGCAGGTTCGGCCGGTACATCCCGGTGTTGATGACGTCGAAGCGCCCGACGCCGAGCTGCTTAGCGATGTCCTCGATCACCGATTCGGTCGCCGTGGCGGTTAGGGCCAGGACCGCGGGCCGGCCGAGCCGCTCGACTGCGGCTCCGATCTCGAGGAAGGCAGGCCGGAAGTCGTGGCCCCACTGCGAGACGCAGTGCGCTTCGTCGACGACGAGCAGGCCGGTCCGCCGCCGCGCCAGCCTGTCGACGAAGCCGTTGTCGGCGAGCCGCTCGGGCGTCGTGAAGATGATCTTCGCCCGGCCGCTGTCGATGGCCGCCTCGGCGGCGCTGCTTTCCTCGGCGGACACGGCGCTGTTGAGCTGCACGGCCTCGATGCCGAGCTCGCGAAGCTTGTCGCATTGGTCCTTCATCAGGGCGATCAGGGGCGAGACGACGAGCGTGGCGCCGGGTCGCAGCAAGGCAGGGAGCTGGTAGCACAGGGACTTGCCGGCACCGGTCGGCATCACGGCCAGGGTCGGCCGGTCGGCCATGACGCTCTCGATCGCCGCTTCCTGTCCGACGCGCAGTTGCCGCAGCCCGAAGGTCCTGCGGAGGAGCCCGGGCAACGAGGCACGCCAGGGCGCGTGGGGGCTGATCTTGCGGAGCGAAGAGGCGCGGGTCATGGAGGCTGCGCAGACGGGCGGGGGAAGTGTCGACGCGGCGCCCGGGGCAAGGCGCGGACCTGCGGCATCGGCATGGCGGTTGCTCTGGGCGCAGCGGCAACCAAGGGGACTCCGTGTCGCTACCGTCCGCGCTTCATTCGACGCCCGATCCGCTGTCCGATCCGATCGAGACGCCGCCGTTGCCGCCCACGCCCGACATGCCGACCGGCGTCCCGCCGCCCGTCGGCGATCCGCCGGGCCCGACCCCGCCGTCGCCGGTGCGCGAGCCGCCGGCGGCGCCTCCGCCGGCCGTCGGGGGGCCATGAGAGGCGCGGCACTTCGCGCCAGCGAGCCGGCATCGGCCTCGATGGCGATCGACGTGCCGGCGCCGCCGGGCCTCGTCTGGGTCAACGACGAGACGCCGGGGATCCGGCGCATTCGCGACGGCGAGGAATTCGCCTACCTCGGCGTCGACGGCAAGCGGATCCGCGACGAAGCGACGCTGAAGCGCATCCGCTCGCTGGCGATCCCGCCGGCGTACGAGGACGTCTGGATCTGCCCCCGGCCGAACGGCCACCTGCAGGCGACGGGGCGCGACGCGCGCGGCCGCAAGCAGTACCGCTACCACCCCGACTGGCGTCTCGCCAAGGACGCCGACAAGTTCGAGCGGATGCTCGAGTTCGGCGCTGCGCTGCCGCGCATCCGGGCCCGCGTGAAGGCCGATCTAGACGCGCCGGTCGGCACCCGACCGGGCCGCACGACGGTGCTCGCCACCATCGTGCGCCTGCTCGACACGACCCTGGTCCGCGTCGGCAACCAGGAATACGCGCGCAGCAACCGCTCCTTCGGCCTGACGACGCTGCGCAACCGCCATGCCGCGGTGCAGGGCAGCCGGCTGCGCCTTCGCTTTCGCGGCAAGAGCGGCATCGAGCACGAGGTCGCGCTCGAGGATCCGCGCGTGGCCCGGGTCGTGCGCCGCTGCCAGGCGATGCCGGGCCAGGAGCTGTTCCAGTACGAGGACGAGGCGGGCGTGCGCCGCGTCGTCGACTCCGCCGACGTCAACGACTACATCCGCGACGCCGCCGGCGCCAACTTCACCGCCAAGGACTTCCGCACCTGGCACGCCACCGTGCACGCGCTCGACCTGTGGGCGGTGCAGTGCGAGAGCGAGCCGTCGTGTCATCGCACCGCGAACCAGCTCCTGATGGACGTGGCCAGGCGCCTCGGCAACACCGTGGCCGTGTGCAAGAAGTCGTACGTCCATCCGCACGTGCTGGAGACGCTGGCGTCGATCGCCGACCCGCAGAAGCTCGCGACGCTGTCGCCGTCGCGGCGCGCCGGCCTGGTGGCCGCCGAACGTCGGCTGCTGGCCTTCCTGGCCCGGACCTGAGGCGCGAGATCGCGGCCGGCGGCGGCCTGGTCGCCTGCCGTATACTTTACTTACCGGTCGGTCGAACTTGCCTGAGGAGACCCATGGAAGAAGCCACGGTCCTGGTCGCGGATGCCGGCCCCGTCCGCACGATCACGCTGCACCGCCCGAAGGCGCTCAACAGCTTCACGGCCGTGATGCATGGGGAACTGCTCGCCGCGCTCGATGCCGCCGCCGCCGACGCCTCGGTACGCTGCCTCGTCGTTACCGGGAGCGGCCGCGGCTTCTGCGCCGGCCAGGACCTGGCCGATCCCTCGGTCGCGCCCAACCTCGAGACGGGCGCCACGCCCACCGACGTCGGCGCCGCGATCGAGCGCTACTACAAGCCTCTCGCTCTGCGCGTGCGGTCGATGCCGGTGCCGGTGCTGGCGGCGGTGAACGGCGTGGCCGCCGGCGCCGGCGCCAATTTCGCCCTCTGCTGCGACATCGTCGTCGCAGCGCGCTCGGCGAGCTTCGTCCAGGCCTTCGCGAAGATCGGCCTGATCCCGGATTGCGGCGGCACCTGGCTGCTGCCGCGACTCGTCGGCCGCGGCCGTGCCCTCGCGCTCGCCATGCTCGGCGACAAGCTCGCCGCCGAGGAGGCCGCGCGCATCGGCCTGATCTGGAAGTGCGTCGACGATGCCGGCTTCGCCGACGAGGTCGCCGCGCTCGCCGCACGCCTTGCTGCC
This sequence comes from Rhizobacter sp., assembly GCF_031412495.1. Taxonomy (GTDB): domain Bacteria; phylum Pseudomonadota; class Gammaproteobacteria; order Burkholderiales; family Burkholderiaceae_C; genus Schlegelella_A. Next base: position 10,516 of record NZ_JANODC010000344.1, read on the forward strand.
ATGCCGACGAAGGCGCTGGCAAGCACGCGCCGGGCGATGGACGCATCGCAGGGCATGGACCTCGGCACGGCTCTCGGCCACGAGGCCGATGTGCAGCGCCAGCTCGGCTACGGGCATGACTTCCACGAAGGCGTGGCCGCGTTCCTGGCCAAGCGCGCGCCGGTGTTCACCGACCGATGAGCCTGGACGCAACCATCCTGCGCGGGGGCGCGGCGCCGTCGACGGCGGCTGCACCCGATGCGCCGTCACCGGAGGTCGTGGCCCGGCACATGTTCGCCGCCGACCGCGCCTCGCGCGGCCTCGGCATGCGCCTGCTGGAGATCGGCGCCGGCACGGCGCGGCTGCAGATGACGGTGCGCGACGACATGCTGAACGGCCACGAGATCTGCCACGGCGGCTTCATCACGACGCTGGCCGACTCGGCCTTCGCCTTCGCCTGCAACTCGAACAACCAGGTGACCGTCGCCTCCGGGCTTTCGGTGGAATTCCTGGCGCCGGCGCGCAGCGGCGACGTGCTCACTGCCGAGGCGGCCGAGGTATCCCGAGGCGGCCGCACCGGCGTCTACGACATGGTCGTGACCAACCAGCACGGCGCCCGCATCGCCCTCGTGCGCGGCCGCTCGGCGGCGCTCAAGGGTCGCACCGTCGTACCCGTGGGTGCCGCCGCCGCGCCGGCGACGGAGGAGGGCGCATGACCGTCAAGCGTTCCGTTCCCGGCGAGCTCGAGCCGGTCGAGCGGGCCAGCCGCGACGAGCTGCAGGCGCTGCAGCTCGAGCGGCTGCGCTGGAGCCTGAAGCACGCCTACGACAGCGTGCCGCACTACCGCAAGGCCTTCGATGCCAAGGGCGTGCATCCGGACGATTGCCACACCCTCGCCGACATCGCCCGCTTCCCGTTCACCGTCAAGAGCGACCTGCGCGACAACTATCCCTTCGGCCTGTTCGCCGTGCCGAAGGAGCGCGTCGCCCGCATCCATGCGTCGTCGGGAACGACGGGCAAGCCGACCGTCGTCGGCTACACGCTGCGCGACATCGACACCTGGTCCGACCTCGTCGCGCGCTCGATCCGCGCCGCCGGCGGCCGGCCCGGCGACATGGTCCACGTCGCCTACGGCTACGGCCTCTTCACCGGCGGCCTGGGCGCGCACTACGGCGCCGAGCGCGCCGGCTGCACGGTGATCCCGATGTCGGGCGGGCAGACCGAGAAGCAGGTG
>NZ_JANODC010000345.1:0-1946 GCF_031412495.1 Rhizobacter sp.
GCGGCCCGCTTCGGCCTGCCCTGCGGCGGCAACCTGCGCCTGGTCCAGGAGCCGCTCGCCGGCACCGGCTGGATCGACGACGTCCTCGAGCGCACCGCCCGGCACGAGCTGGTCGCCCGGGTCGTCGACCTCGACAGCGGCGCCGTGCGCGTCGAGCCGGCCCGGCGCGGCCAGGCCTTCTCCTGCGACGGCCGGACGATGCGGGCCCTTTACGGGCCGCGCTGGCGCATGCTGATCATCGGCGCCGGCCAGCTGTCTCGCTCGCTGGCGCAGATGGCGCTCGGCCTCGATTTCGAGGTCATCGTCTGCGACCCGCGCGAGGAGTACCACCTCGTCTGGGACGTCCCCGGGACGACCTTCAGCGCAGCCATGCCCGACGACCTGGCCGTCGAACTGCAGCTCGACCCGCACACCGCCGTCGTCGCCGTCACCCACGACCCCAAGCTCGACGACCTGGTGCTGCTCGAGGCGCTCAAGTCGCCGGCCTTCTACATCGGCGCGCTCGGTTCGCGCCTGAACACCACCAACCGGAAGAAGCGGCTGGCCCTGTTCGACCTCGGCGCGACGGAGATCGAGCGCCTGCACGGGCCGATCGGCCTGGACATCGGCAGCCGCACGCCGGCCGAGATCGCCGTCTCGATCCTGGCCGAGGTCGTCGCCGTCCGCAACGGCGTGGCCCTGACCCAGAAGAAGCCCAGCCAGGCAGTGGTCGCCGACAGCGACGTGGCGTGATCCGCTGGCTGCAGGACGCCGCCGATCCGCTGCCCGAGGCGAGCCGTGCCCTGCCGATCGGCAGCGAGGCGCCGGGCCTGGTCGCTGCCGGCGGCGAGCTGTCGAACCGGCGCCTGGCCGAGGCTTATGCGAAGGGCATCTTCCCCTGGTACAGCGAGGGCCAGCCGGTGCTTTGGTGGTCGCCCGACCCGCGAATGGTCCTGCTGCCGGCCGAGTTCTCGCTGGCGCGCTCGCTCAAGAAGACGATCCGGCGCTTCACGGTCACGCCAGGCTGCGAGATCCGCATCGACACGGCCTGCAGGGAAGTCATCACCGCCTGCGCGACGTCGCTGCGCGGCGGCGAGAGCGGCACCTGGATCGTGCCGGAAATGATCGAGGCCTATGTCGCCTGGCACCGCGCCGGGCGGGTGCACAGCGTCGAGACCTGGATCGACGGCGAGCTGGCGGGCGGGCTGTACGGCGTCGGCCTCGGCCGGATGTTCTTCGGCGAGTCGATGTTCGCGCGCCGGACCGACGCGTCCAAGATCGCCCTCGCCGCCCTGGTCGCCTTATGCCGCGGCCACGGCATCGAGACCATCGACTGCCAGCAGCGGACCGACCACCTCGCCTCCTTCGGCGGTCGCGAGATCGACCGCACCGAGTTCCAGGAGCGCCTGCGCGTCGCCCTGGCGAAGCCCGACATCGACGATTGGTCCTATGATTTGAACTTGTGGGCGCAGCTCGGCATCCGACCTGCCCCATGAAGCAAGCGACGACAGGTCCTCGCCCGTGACGCATCCGAAAGAACTTCCGCTCGCCTCGCTGCAGTTCTACGCCACGGCCCCCTATCCGTGCAGCTACCTCCCCGGCCGGATGGCGCGATCGCAGGTCGCGACGCCCAGCCACCTGATCCACGCCGACGCCTACTCGGGCCTGGTCGCCAACGGCTTCCGGCGCAGCGGCATGTTCACGTACCGGCCGTACTGCGACGGCTGCCGCGCCTGCCTGCCGCTGCGCGTGCCGGTCGCGACCTTCCAGCCGACGCGCAGCCAGCGCCGCGCCCTGCGTGCGCACGGCCACCTCGAGGCGCGGGTCCTGCGCCTGTGCTTCGTGCCCGAGCACTACCAGCTCTACCTGCGCTACCAGGCCGGCCGCCACATCGGCGGCGGCATGGACCACGACTCGATCGACCAGTACACCCAGTTCCTGCTGCAGAGCCGCGTCAACTCCCGCCT
>NZ_JANODC010000346.1:0-9712 GCF_031412495.1 Rhizobacter sp.
AGCACGTTGTTGTACGCCCGTGCGAGACGGGTGATCGAGTCGAGCAGGATGACGACATCCTTCTTCATCTCGACCAGGCGCTTGGCCCGCTCGATGACCATCTCGGCGACCTGGACGTGTCGCGCCGCCGGCTCGTCGAAGGTGGAGCTGATGACCTCGCCGCGCACGGTGCGCTGCATCTCGGTCACTTCCTCGGGCCGCTCGTCGACCAGCAGGACGATCAGGTAGACCTCGGGATAGTTGGCGATCAGCGCGTGCGCCAGGTTCTGCATCATCACCGTCTTGCCGCTCTTCGGCGCCGACACGAGCAGGGCGCGCTGGCCTTTGCCGATGGGCGCGATCAGATCGATGATCCGGCTGGTGATGTTCTCGTCGGACTTGACATCGCGCTCGAGCTTGAACTGCTCCTTGGGGAAGAGCGGCGTCAGGTTCTCGAACATGATCTTGTGCTTGCTCTCCTCGGGCGAGAGGTCGTTGATCTTGTCGACCTTGACCAGCGCGAAGTAGCGCTCGCCGTCCTTGGGCACCCGGACCTCGCCTTCGACCATGTCGCCGGTGTGCAGGTTGAAGCGGCGTACCTGGCTCGGCGAGAGGTAGATGTCGTCGGTCGAGGCCATGTAGCTCGCTTCCGGCGAGCGCAGGAAGCCGAAGCCGTCGGGCAGGACCTCGAGGACGCCGTCGCCGAAGACCTGCTCGCCGCCCTTGGCGCGCTTCTTCATGATCGCGAACATCAGCTCCTGCTTTCGCATGCGGGCGACGTTCTCGATCTCCAGCGCCTCGCCCATCTTGATGAGCTCGGAGACGTGATTCAGCTTCAGTTCGGAGAGGTGCATGGACGGGGGCGCCTGGGCGCGGAGGAGGGACCGTGGTCAGAGCCCGCGGCGCGTGTCCGGGGCGCAGGCTGCGTGTGAGCGCAGCCGGGAGCGTCGTCAGGTGCTGATCGCAGCGGGTGGCTGCTGGCCTTGCCTGGTGGCAACCTCAGGCGGATCGACAGATGATCTCGCCCGGTTGGCGTTCGGCTGATACCGGAAGAGCGCCCGGCGTGGTCGACGCCGGGGCACTCCGTTGAAGACGAATTATAGGTGAGAGTCGATGAAGGCGGTCAACTGCGCCTTCGAGAGCGCGCCCACCTTGGTCGCGGCCAACTGGCCGTTCTTGAACAGCATCAGGGTCGGAATGCCGCGGATGCCGAACTTCGCCGGCACGTCGCGGTTCTCGTCGACGTTCATCTTGGCGATGCGGAGCTTGCCGTCGTAGGCCCTCGAGACCTCGTCAAGGATCGGGGCGATGGCCTTGCAAGGACCGCACCACTCGGCCCAGTAATCGACGAGAACCGGCGTGCTGGCGTCCAGCACGTCGGCCTTGAACGATGCGTCGGAGGTGTGGGTGATCAGCTCGCTGCTCATGATGATTCCTCGTGCCGTGCCTCAGGAAGTGAGGTCGCAGGCGCGGGCCGCAAGGGCCGGCGACAGGCACAATGATTCTGGCATATCAGTCTCGCAAGGACGCCCGCGACCTCCATGTACTCCCTATGAAGACGATAGCGCCGGCGCGGCGCCGACCGTCGGGCGGGCACGTGTGGTCGGACAGCGGATCGGCCGACCCATGGCGGTCCATCGCGCAGGAGGCGCAGGCGTGGTGTGGTGCGGAGTCCGTCGTGTGGCGGGACGCCGTCGTGCTCGTTCCGTTCGTCGAACTGCTGGGGCCGGCGCGGCGTGCCTTCGCGGCGGTCGGTGCCTGGATGCCCCGCATCGAGACGACGCGGACCCTGGCCCGCTCGCTCGGGCCGCCGACCGACGCGGGAACGGAGCGCGGCTTCGACGCCGCACTCGACACGGTGCTCGCGACGCAGCTTCTCGCGAGGCAGAAGTGGGGTGCCGAATGGTCGCGGCGCGATCGACCCGGCTTCGAGCGCGCGGCGGCGCGCGTCGCTGCCACCGCGCACGAGCTGGCGCAGGCCGCGCACGCCATGCCGCCGATGGATCGACCGGACTGGTGGGCGATGGCGCGGGGAGGCCTGGCGGGACGCGCTGGTCCGGGTGCCCGCGAGCGCGTGCTGGCGCAGGTCGCCCTCGAGTGGGCGATGCTCGCGCCGCCGCCGGACACCGACCGGCTGTTCGAGTTGAGTCCGTCGGCGTGGATCGTCGTCGAGGCGGGCGGGTGCGAGCCGCTCGCCGACGCGCTCGTTCATCGCGCGGGCGCGCCATCGCTGGTCATCCAGACCGATGCCCCGCTCGACGCTCCCTTCGCGGCCTTCGCAGCGTCCGCTGCCACACCGCCCGCCTTCGGCGTCTGCGACGGGTTCGAGGACGAGGCCTCGGCAGCGGCTGCCCAGGTGCTCGATCACCTCGGTCGCGACGAGCGCCCGGTGGCGCTGGTCGCCCAGGATCGTGTCCTCGTCCGCCGCGTCCGCGCCCTGCTCGAGCGGGCGGGCGTGGGGCTCGCCGACGAGACCGGGTGGAAGCTGTCCACCACGCGCGCCGGCGCCGAGGTCATGGCCCTCCTCGTGGCCGCCAGGCCGCTCGCGCCCGCCGACGCCTTCCTGGCCTGGCTCAAGACTGCACCGGTCGGTGTGCAACACCGCACGAAGGCGCTGGCCATCATCGAGGCGGAGTGCCGGCGCATGGGGACGACGCGCAGGGACGCCATCGGCGGCCTCGACCTGAAGGGCGCCGCCGCCGACTTGCGCACGCGCGGGCTGGCCATCCTGCACGAGCTCGTCGCGGTCGACCGACGCAGATTGTCGGCATGGCTGGACGCGCTGCGGGCGGCGCTCGGGCACTGTGGCTCCCTCGACGCCCTGCGTGGCGACGCCGCGGGCCGGCAGGCGCTCGCCGCGCTCCAGCTCGAGCCGCCGCTGCCGCCGGCGCGCCGACACCTCGTCGACACCGACGTCGACGCCTTGAGCTTCGCCGAGTTCGTCAGCTGGGTCGACGCCGTCTTCGAGGGCGTCACCTTCCGCCCGCCGAGCCCCGGTGGCGGCGGCGGAGAGCAGACGCCGGACGGTGCAGCCGACATGATCGACGTGGTCGTGACGCCGTTGGCGCGGGCCACGCTGCGTCCATTTGCGGCGGTGGTGATGCCTGCGGCCGACGACCAGCGCCTCGGCGCCGCGCCGCGCGACGACTCGCTGCTGCCGCGAAGCCTCGCCGATGATCTCGGGCTGCCGTCGGCGCGCATGCGTCGCGACGACGAGCTGCGCGCCTTCGCCCAGGCGCTTCGCTGCCCGCGCGTGACCTTGCTGCGCCGGCGCGGCGCCGCGACCGAGCCGGTCGCGGAGAGCCCTTTCGTCGAGCGGCTGCGCCTGTCGCTGGCGGCGCACGGGCGCGACCTTCGCGACTGGATCGACCCGCGCGTCGAACGAACGCTGGCCCGGGCCCCGGTCTTGCGCGCACCGGCCCGCGCGCCCGCAGCCGCCCTGCCGCAGCGCCTCTCGGCCAGCGCCTTCGAGGCCCTGCGCGCCTGCCCCTACAAGTTCTTTGCGCGCAGTGTCCTGCGCCTTGGCGAGGCCGAGGAGCTCGACGACGAGATCCAGAAGCGCGACTACGGCAGCTGGCTGCACAAGGTGCTGCATGCGTTCCACGTCGAGCGTGCCGGCACCGGCGCGGCCGGCCTCGATGCCGATGCCGAGGCGAAGCGCCTCCTCGCGATCGGCGATGCCGCGCGGCTCGAGGACGACATCGACGCGGCCGCGTTCCTGCCCTTCGGGGCCTCGTTCGCGGTGTTCGTGCCTCGCTACATCGCCTGGCTGCACGAGCGCGAGCGTGCCGGCTGGGCTTGGCTCGAGGGCGAGACCGAGATCGTCTTCGCGCCTGCCGAGCTCGAAGGCATCGAGATGCACGGCCGGATCGACCGCATCGACCGGCGCGCCGGCGCCGACGCTACGGGACCGCAGGTTCTCGAGCTCATCGACTACAAGACGGGAAGCGCGTCGAAGCTGAAGGAGCTCGAAGCCTTCGAGGACACGCAGCTGGCGTTCTACGCGGCCCTCGTGGGATCCCGCGGCAGCGCGGCGCTGCGTGCCAGCTACCTGGCCCTGGACGGGACGCGCGGCATCGAGCCGATCGCCCACGACGAGGTCGAGGCGAGCGCTGCGGCGCTCGTCGCCGGTGCGGCGCGCGAGCTGGGCCGCATCCGCGCCGGCGAAGCCTTGCCGCCGCTCGGCGAGGGCTCGACCTGCGACTTCTGCGAGGCCCGCGGCTTGTGCCGGCGCGATCACTGGTCGGCCGCGGAGGTTCCGGTGGGCGCGCTGCGGGCCGACCCTTGACCGCGGTCGCGCCGGCTTTGGCCCCGGCGCTGCGCATCGACGGCGCCCTCGTCGACGCCGCAGCCTTCTACGCCGCCGCCTGCGATCCGCGCCGAAGCTGCGTCGTCGAGGCGTGCGCCGGCTCGGGCAAGACCTGGATGCTGGTCTCGCGCATGCTGCGCGCCTTGCTGGACGGCGCCGAACCGCACGAGATCCTCGCCATCACCTTCACGCGGGCCGCCGCCGGCGAGATGCGGCAGCGCCTCGACGCCTGGCTCGCCGCGTTCGCCGGGCCGCGCTCGACGCACGGCGAGCGCGTCGCGGCACTGCGCGAGCGCGGGCTCGAGACGGCTCGGGCCGAGGCCCTTGCGCCGGCGCTGGCGGGGCTGCAGGAACGCGTGCTCGCGGCCGATCGGCCGCTCGAGATCCGCACCTTTCACGGCTGGTTCGCGCAGCTCCTGCGTGCGGCGCCGCTGACCTTGCTGGACGCGGTCGGCCTGCAACCGGATGTCGAACTCGTCGAGGACTGGGACGACCATCGGCCGGCCGTCATGCGCGCTTTCTACGCCGCGGTGCTCGCCGACCCCGGGCTGCGCGCCGACCACGCGTCGCTCACCGCATGGCGCGGCCGGCACCAGCTGCTGGCATGGCTCGGCGTCGCCTGGGATGGCCAGGTCGAGATCCAGCTCGCCGACGAGGCCGGCGTGCTCGAGGGCAGCGTCGCGCCTGCGGAGGCCGTGTGGCCCGAGCTCGCCGGCCGAGGCCACCCGGCCGACCAGCTGATGGAGACGGCCTGGGCCAATCGTCTGCGCGAACTCGCCGACGCGCTGGGCCGCGCCGGCAAGCCGGCGCAGGACGCTGCGCGCGCTCTGGCCGTGGCCCTCGAGGCGTCCGTGGCCACGGAACGCTTCGCGGCGGTCTGGGACGCGCTCTTCACCAGAAGCGACTCGCCGCGCGCGTTGAGCAAGGGCACGACCGGACTGGCCGAGACGCAGGCGGCCCTCGAACTTGTCGCCGACCAGATCCTGCAGCACGACGCCCGCGCCGAGCACCTGCGCATGGTGCGCCTGGCGCGGGCGCTGCACGCCAGCTTCGCGGCCTACAAGCGCGCGCATGGGCTGGCCGACATGGCCGATCTCGAGCGCTGCGCCCTGGCCATGCTGCGCGACGGCGAACTGACCGGCTGGGTCCAGGAGCGTCTCGATGCGCGCATCGGCCATCTCCTGGTCGACGAGTTCCAGGACACCAGCCCGCTGCAATGGCACGCCCTCCATGCGTGGCTCTCCTCCTATGCCGGTGCCGGCGGCGGCGCCAGCGGGCAGCGCCCGCCCGGCGTCTTCATCGTCGGCGACCCGAAGCAGAGCATCTATCGGTTCCGCCGCGCCGAGCCCCGCGTGTTCGAGGCGGCGGCGGTCTTTGTGCGCGAGGGTCTCGACGGCCAGGTCCTCGCCTGCGACCACACGCGGCGCAACGCGCCTGGCGTGGTCGCCGCGATCAACAAGGTGTTCGGCAGCGCCGAGCAGGCAGGCGCCTTCAGCGGATTTCGCGCCCACAGCACGGCGGTCGGAGGCGATCGTCCGGGCGAGCTGCGGGTGCTGCCGACGACGCCACGGCCGCCGGCTGCGCGCAGCGGCAAGGGGGCGCCGGCGCCGGTCTGGCGCGACAGCCTGACCCTGCCGCGACGCGAGGTCGAGGAGGTGCTGCGCCAGCGGGAAGCGCAAACCGTGGCCGCCGCGGTCCGCCAGCGCGTCGATGCCGGCGCCGACCCGGGCGACATCTTCGTCCTCTGCCGCAAGCGCCAGTCGCTGCGCCTGGTCGCCGTCGCGCTCGAGCGCCAGCAGGTCGTGCACAGCGCGGTCGAGGAGACCGCGCTCGCCGCGACCACCGAGGCGCAGGACCTCATCGCGCTGCTCGATGCGCTCGTCTCGCCGGCGCATCGCCTGTCGCTCGCACGGGCCTTGCGCAGCCCGGCCTTCGGCGTCGCCGACGCCGACCTGCTCGCGCTCGCCGAAGAGGCGGGCGAGGAGCGCGATTGGTGGCAGGCACTGCTGCGGCTGCCGTCGGCGAGCCCGGCCCTCGAACGAGCCCGCGTGCTGCTGCCGCGGTGGCGCGAGTTGGCCGGCGTGCTGCCGCCGCACGACTTGCTCGACCGCATCGTCGACGAAGGCGATCTCGTCGCCCGCACCGTCGTTGCCGTGCCTGCCGAGCAGCAGGCCCTCGCCCTCGATGCGATGCACGCGGTCGTGGCGCAGGCGCTGTTCCTCGACGGCGGCCGCTACGCGACGCCCTACGGTTTCGTGCGCGCCCTCAAGCGGCGCGCCCTCAAGGCCTCGGTTCCGGTTCGTCCGGGTGCCGTTCGCCTGCTCACCGTCCATGGCGCCAAGGGGCTCGAGGCGGGCACGGTGTTCGTCATGGACGCCGATCCGGAGCGGCAGAACCCCGGCCTGACGACGCTGCTCGTCGACTGGCCGGTCGAGGCCGCGCGGCCCTCCTGCTGTGCCTTCGTGTACTCGGAGGCGCGTTGCCCCCGGTCCCTGCGCGAAGTGCTGGGCCATGAGCTGCAGGCCCGCGAGCGGGAGGAGCTGAACGGGCTCTACGTCGCCATGTCGAGGGCCCGGGACACGCTGGTGTTCAGTGCCACCGTCCCGTACCAGCGGCCGCCGGCGGCGACCTGGTGGACTCGGCTGGTCCCGTTGGCGACAAACTGGCCCGCTGTCGTGCCCGCCGCCGGAGAAGGGCCCGGGGCCGGCGTTGCGCGGAAGGACTTGGTCACCGTGCGCGAGCTTCCGGCCTGGCGACGCCGCGCGGTCCCGGCGCGACCGGTGCCGGTCGACACGGAGGCGGCGGAGTCGGCCTACGCCGGGCTGGGGCGTGCCATCCACCGGGCCCTCGAGTGGGCCGGGCAGTCGGCTGCCCACTCACTCGACGAGTGCGCGTCGGCAGCGTCACGCGAGTTCGGCGTCGACAGGGCATCCGTGCGAGACATCGTCGCGGCCATCCTGGCGCACCCGGACGCGGCACCGTTCTTCCAGGGCCCGCACATCCGCTGGAGCGGCAACGAGGTCTCGGTCAGCGACGGCGGCGAGGTCCTTCGCATCGACCGCCTGGTCCTCGTCGACGACGGCAGCGGCCCGGTCTGGTGGGTGCTCGACTACAAGCTGCGCCAGGCGCCGGAGGAGCTCGAGCCCTACCGCCGGCAGCTCCTGCGCTACCGCGACGCCGTCCAGGCGGCTCAGCCCGGCGCCACGGTCCGCTGCGCCTTCGTCACCAGCCGAGGCCGGGTGGTCGAGGTGGCCCTGGGCGTGAAAAGCACGACAGAAGGCGTCGCTTTCGAAGGCTGATCGGCACATCCGTGCGGCGCCCGCTGGGCTCCAATCGGGGAACCCGTTCGTTCCCGATGCCTCACGCCGCTGCCCCGGCCCCTTCGCCCCGTGCGCCGACACGCGCGTTCGGCCACTTCGCCCTGCGCGGCGTGCTCGGCCGGAGCGAAGCCACCATGCTCTGGCTGGCGGTCGACACGCGCACGTCGGCGGAAGCGATGCTGATGCTGCCGCGAACGGCGCCGCTCGGGTCCGATGGCATCGGCGCATGGCTGCTGGCGGCGCGGCGCGCCGCGCGGCTCGACCACCCGGACCTGACGCCGGTGCTCGAAAGCGGCATGCACGAGCGCCGGCCCTTCATCGCCTTAGACCGTCGTGCCGGCATCACGCTCGACGAATGGCTGCTGCAGCACCCGCATCCGTCGATCGACGATGCGGTGCGCTGGACCGCGAGCATCCTGCGCGGGCTGGCGTTCGCGCACGAGGCCGGCATCTCCCACCTCGACCCGCAGTTCCACAGCATCGTCGTCAACGAGCGCGGCGAGGCGAGCCTGATGGGCTTGTCCGCGGCCACGGTCGACGCCCCCCGGCCGGCCGCGGGGCGGCTCGCGGCTCGCGCCGCGGCGCCGGCGCTCGATCCGACTTCGCTCCGCGCGCAGCGAACGGCCGCCGAGCGCGACGTGCTCGCCTGCGGGCTGGTGCTGCATCGGCTGCTCGCGGGCGCTCCGCCGCTCGGCGAGGCGGACACCGGCAAGGTCATCGAGCGGATGACACCGCGCGGACGCGAAGGCGTGCGCCTGCCGTGGACCACGCCGCAGTCCGTCGCCGAGCCGCTGCGCGCCATCGTCGACCGGAGCACCTCCGGCCAGGCGCGCCTGCGCTATCGCAGCGCACGCACGTTCCTCGACGCGCTGACGGGCTGGCACGAGGCCGCCTCCGGCGAGAGCGGCGGCCCGATCGCGCTTCTGCTCGACCGCCTGCGCACGGTCGGTCATCTGCCGGCTCTGCCCGGCCTCGCCATTCGCGTTCAGGGCGTGACCGGCGTCGAGAGCCAGCGCACCGACGAGATCGCCCGCCACCTGCTGCCTGACATGGCGCTCTCTTTCGAGCTGCTGCGAGTGCTCAACTCCGCGCCGGTGCAGGGCACGCAGATCGCCGGCAACGGGCCCGTGCTGACCTTGCGCCGTGTCGTCGCGCTGATCGGGGTGGACGGCGTGCGCGCCGCGGCGAACAACCTGCGTGTCTGGCCCGGTCCGCTCGACGAGGCCAGTGCCGGCGCGCTGCGCGAGGCCATGGATGGGGTCCGCCTGGCCGGCCACCTGGCGCAGGCGTTGCGTCCCGCCGGCTACGACGCGGAGGTGGTGTATCTGGTCGCCGTTCTGCAGAACCTCGGCAGGCTGATGGTGCAGTACCACTTCGCCGACGAGGCCGAGCAGATCCGGCAGCTGAAGCTGCCGTCGCCGGCGCAGCCGGGCGATCTGCAGCAAGGCGAGCAGCCCGGCCTCGGCGAAGACGCGGCCGCGTTCGCCGTCCTGGGCGTCGACATCGATTCGATGGGCACGGCGGTGGCACGGCATTGGGGACTGGGCCCCGACGTGCTGCACATGATCCGCCGTCTGCCTCTGGACGCCGCTGTGCGCAAGCCCGATGGCGACGCGGAGCTCCTGCGCATCGTCGCCAGCGCAGCCAACGAGATCGTCGACGCGCTGGCCCTGCCTGGCGGACCCGCAGGGCCGCTCCTGGAGCGTGTGTCGCAGCGCTACGCTCGCACGCTGCGCCTGGACCGAAAGGCCGTGCAGTCGGCAGTGCAGGAGGCACGTGCTGCACTTAGCGCCGGCAGCGTCGCAGCGCATGCCGTGCCGCAAGCAGGGGACGACGCGACCATGCCGCCGTCGAGCCTGGAGCGCGACGAGGGCGACGACCGTTCCGACGACGCGCCCGAGCGCATCGTCGCGACGCCTCAGCGTCGAAGCGCCGAGCTTCGCGACGTACCCGACAAGGCGCGCGCGCCTTACTTCGTCCAGAGATAGCTGGCGATGGCGACGAAGATCAACTTGCGCATGGAAAGCCTCGGCGAAAGGTGGCGTGGAAAGCCCACCCCGGCACGTGCCGTGCCCGAAGCCGTTCGTGAAGGTGACGAGCCTGA
>NZ_JANODC010000347.1:0-10594 GCF_031412495.1 Rhizobacter sp.
TGTCGCAGCCGGCGGTCAGCACGGCTGCGGCGAGGGCGAGGGACAGGGCAGTGCGGCGCATCGGAAAGCTCCGCACTCCTTATCGGCGCCGCTCGTGACGACTTGAGCGGGTGGCCGGGATCAGCGCCCGGCCATCGCCAGCAGCCGCGCCACGCGCTCCTCGGTCGCCGGGTGGGTCGAGAACAGGCCGCTCAGGCCGCCGCCGCTCAGCGGGTTCATGATCATCATCTGCGCAGTCGCGGGGTTGCGCTCGGCAGCCGGCATCGGCGTCCCGCGGGCGTAGGCGTGGATCTTCTGCAGCGCCGAGGCAAGCGCGCGCGGATCCCCGGACAGCTCGGCGCCGCCGCGGTCGGCCTCGAACTCGCGGGCGCGGCTGATCGCCATCTGGATCAGGCTCGCGGCCAGCGGCGCCAGCATCGCGACGGCCAGGCCCGCGATCGGATTGGCCGGCCGGCCTTCGCTGTCGCGGCCGCCGAAGAACACCGCGAAGTTCGCCAGCATCGAGATCGCGCCGGCCATCGTCGCGCTGATCGTCGACAGGAGGATGTCGCGGTGCGCGACGTGCGTCAGCTCGTGCGCCATCACGCCGCGCAGCTCGCGTTCGGTCAGCACGCGCATGATCCCGGTCGTCGCCGCGACGGCCGCGTGGGCCGGGTTGCGGCCGGTGGCGAAGGCATTCGGCGCCGCCTCGTCGATGACGTAGACGCGCGGCATCGGCAGCCCGGCCTTGTGAGCCAGCTCGCTGACCATGCCGTAGAACTGCGGCGCCGAGGTCGCGTCGACCTCGCGCGCGTTGTACATCTTGAGGACGAGCTTGTCCGAGAACCAGTAGCTGAAGAAGTTGAGGCCCACCGCGACGAGCAGCGCGATCACCATGCCCTGCTGGCCGCCGACGAAGGAGCCGAGGGCCATGAAGAGTGCGGTGATCGCCGCCATCAGGACGGCTGTTTTCAGCAGATTGAACATCGAAGCCCCTTCGCGACCGATGCCTCTGTTCGACGCGTGGCCGATAGATGATGCCGCTGCGCGGGAGTTCAAATGCCGGAGAGGGGATTGCCGGCCCTGGCCTTGAACAGGGCGCCGACCCGCGGTGCCCGGCCGCGCAGGAACTCCGCAGCGGCGAGGCGCCGGCCGCCGGGCCGCTGCAGCTCGGTCAAGGCGAGGGAAGCGTCGCCGCAGGCGACGGTCAGCGCGCCATCGGCGGTCGACAGCACTTCGCCGGGGCGCCCGGTTGCGGAACGCACTTCGCCGCGCCAGCAGGTAATCGTCTCGCCTTCGAGCTCGCTGCGCGCGCCGGGGAACGGGTCGAACGCGCGCAGGCGGCGCTCGATGACGGCAGCGCTCTCCAGCCAGTCGATCACGGCCTCGCCCTTGCCGATCTTGGCGGCGTAGGTGACGCCGGCCTCCGGTTGCGGGCGCGCGGCGAGTGCCCCCAGCGCCAGGTCGCGCAGGCCGTCGACCGCTAGCTCGGCGCCGAGGTCGGCGAGCCGGGCCTGCAGCGTCGCCGCGGTGTCGGCTGGCGAGATCGGCGTCGTCCGGACCGCGAGCATCGCGCCGGTGTCGAGGCCGGTGTCCATCTGCATCAGCGTCACGCCGGTGCGCTCGTCGCCGGCCTCGATCGCGCGCTGGATCGGCGCCGCGCCCCGCCAGCGCGGCAGGAGCGAGGCGTGGATGTTGATGCAGCCCTGCGCCGGCAGGTCGAGCACCCAGCTCGGCAGGAGCAGGCCGTAGGCGGCAACGACGATGACCTCGGGCCGGGCTTCTTGCAGGGCTTCGCGCGCCGCCTCGGCGTCCTCGGCGTAGCGGCCGTCCAGGCGAAGCCCTCGTGGCTGCGCCACGGCAACTCCCCGCGCGAGCGCGAACGCCTTCACCGGCGATGGCAACAGCTTCATGCCGCGCCCGGCCGGGCGATCCGGCTGGGTCAGGGCGAGCGCGATCTCGTGACCGGCGCCGTGCAGGCGCTCAAGCGCGACGCGTGCGAAGTCGGGCGTGCCGGCGAAGACGACGCGCATGCTCGGCGCCTCAGCAGCCGCGCAACGCCGGCATCAGGCGCGCTCTTCCACGCGGCTCTTCTTGAGCATGCGGGTGCGGATCCGATTGCGTTTCAAGGGACTCAGATACTCGACGAAGACCTTGCCGAGCAGGTGATCCATCTCGTGCTGGACGCAGACCCCGAGCAGGCCCTCGGCATCGAACTCCTGCACCTGCCCGGCCCGGCCCAGCGCACGGACCCGGATTCGGGCATGGCGCGAGACCTTGTCGAAGATCTCGGGCACCGACAGGCAGCCTTCGTCGGTCAGCACGCGCTCGTCGCTCGCTTCGACCAGCTCCGGATTGATCAGGACGAGCGGATCGTCGCGCCCTTCCGAGGTGTCGATGACGATGACGCGCTCGTGCACGTCGACCTGCGTGGCGGCCAGGCCGACGCCCTCGGCGTCGTACATCGTCTCGATCATGTCGTCGACGAGCCTTCGGATGCGGTCGTCGACCTGGGCGACCGGTTTGGCGACGGTATGCAGGCGCGGATCGGGGTAACGAAGTATGTCGAGCTTGGCCATTTGTGACGATTCGATTCAGCGGCGCAGGAATGTGGATGCCGGACAACGCCAACAGGTGAGAAAGGTCTCACGCACCGGGCTGCAGATGGCGCACTTTCGTTGCGATATCAATGCTTTATGGGCAGAATCTCTGAGGCAGGGTGAGATTTTCGCCGATCGATTCAATACTGCGAATAAACCCCGGCGATGACCTTTCGAGCCGTTCATGCGAGCACGCCTCGCCATTCATGAGAACCTTCCGCATGAGCCTTCGAAATCGCGTCCTGTCCATGCCCGTCCACGCTATGGCCCTTGCCGGCATCGCCTCGTTGCTGGCCCCGCTTCCCGTCGGCTCGGCGACACCGAATTTTCCCATCACCGCCGAGCAGCGCAGCACGGCGCAGCGGACCGCCGAGCAAGGCGTGCCGCTCAGCGAGCTGCTCCCGAACGCTCCCGACGTCTACACCGTCAAGCCGCGCGACACGCTCTGGGACATCTCCAAGATGTACCTGAAGAGCCCGTGGCGCTGGCCCGAGCTCTGGGGCATGAACCTGGAGCAGGTCCGCAACCCGCACCTGATCTTTCCCGGGCAGATGCTGTTCCTCGACAAGTCGAACGGGCGGGCGCGGCTCCGCATGGGCCAGCCGGTCGGCGGCTCGGGCGATGCGAAGCTGTCGCCGCGCATCCGCTCGCGCGACATCGCGATCGACGGCATCGCCTCGATCCCCTTCAACCTGATCGAGCCCTTCCTCAACGAGGCTGTCATCTTCGAGACCAATGCCCTGGCCGCGGCGCCGCGCATCGTGGCCACCCAGGAAGGCCGGGTGCTGCTCTCGCGCGGCGACACCGCCTACGTGCGCGGCGAGATCGGCATGGAGCGCGAGTACCGCATCTTCCGCGAGCCGCGGCCGTTGCGCGACCCGACGACCAAGGAGATCCTCGGCTACGAAGCCACCTACGTGGGCGCCTCCGAGTACACCGTGCAGGGCGAGACGCGGACCAACGCCGAAGGCAAGGCCGAGATCGTCCCCGCCACCTTCACCGTGACCAGCATCCGCCAGGAAGCCGGCGTCGGCGACCGGCTCGCCCCGATCCCGTCTCGCGAGTACACGAACTACGCGCCGCATCCGCCTTCGGCGCCGATCGCCGGGCAGATCGTCTCGATCTACGGCGATGCCCTCACCGCGGGCCAGAACCAGATCGTCGCGCTCAATCGCGGCGCCAATGACGGCATCGAGCGCGGCCACGTCCTCGCCCTGTTCCGCGACGGCAAGGTCGTCGTCGACCCCACCGACAAGGGCCGGACCAGGATCAAGCTGCCCGACGAGCGCCACGGCATCCTGTTCGTGTTCCGCGTCTTCGAGCGGATGTCCTACGCGCTCATCCTGTCGGTGAAAGACCCGGTCGCCGCCGGCGACCGCTTCACGCAGCCCTGAGCGTCTCGCCGCCAAGGGTGCGGCCTCGGTGATGGATCGCGACGAGTTCAGTGCCTGGCTGCGCTTGCTCGAGACGCCCGGCGTCGGCCGCGACGCAGCACGGGTCCTGCTGTCCTCCTTCGGGTCTCCACAGGCGGCGCTCGCTGCATCCGGCGGTGCGCGCGCGAAGCTGGTCGGTCCGGGACCTTCGGCGGCGCTGGCTGCCCCGATGGCCGAATTCGAGGCGCGCCTGGACGCCGGGTGGCGCTGGCTCCATGGCGCGGACGGGCCCGAGGAGACGCGCGACGTCGTCGCCATCGGCGACCCGCGCTATCCGCAGGCGCTCCTCGAAACCGCCGATCCACCGCTCCTCCTCTATGTCCACGGTCGGCCCGAACTGCTCTCGATGCCGGCGCTGGCGATCGTCGGCAGCCGCAACCCGACAGCGCAGGGCCTGGAGAACGCCCGCGCCTTTGCCGCTCACCTTTCTGGAGCCGGCTGGGCTGTCGTCTCCGGCCTGGCCCTGGGCATCGACGGCGCCGCCCACGAGGGCGCCCTGGCGGGCGGCGGCGCGACGATCGCCGTCGTCGGCACGGGGCTCGACCGCGTCTACCCGGCGCGCCATCGCGGCCTGGCCCAGCGCATCGCCGCGCACGGCCTGCTCGTCAGCGAATTCGCCATCGGCACGCCCGCCCTGCCGCCCCACTTCCCGATCCGCAATCGAATCATCGCCGGCCTGGCCCGCGGCACGCTCGTCGTGGAGGCAGCCCTGCACTCGGGCTCGCTCATCACCGCGCGGATGGCTGCCGACGGCGGCCGCGAGGTCTTCGCGATCCCGGGCTCGATCCACTCGCCGCAGTCGCGCGGCTGCCACCTCCTCATCAAGCAAGGGGCCAAGCTGGTCGACAGCGCCAGCGACATCCTGGAGGAGCTGATGTCGGCTTCCGACGCCGTGCCGAGCGGGACAGCGGAGGCGACCGCGGCACCAGGGCCGAAGGATCCGCTCCTGGAGGCCCTGGGCTACGAGCCGATGAGCCTCGACGAGCTCATCGCCCGGACCGGGCGCAGTGCCGCCGACCTGTCGGCGCGCCTGCTCGACCTCGAGCTCGAAGGCCGCGTCGCCCGCATGCCGGGGCAGATGCTCCAGCGCATCGAACGGGGTTGACGAGTGCCGCCCCGGGCTCGTTCGCCGTTCGTCCTCTCGGCAATGTGGGCGAAATCGCTGGGGTATAGTGATTTGATGTTCGATGTGCTCGTGTATCTCTACGAGAACTACTGGCGGCCTGATGCCTGCCCCGGGCACGAGCAACTGTCCAGGAAGCTCACCTCCGTCGGCTTCGAATCCGACGAGATCGAGGACGCTCTTTCCTGGCTCGACGGCGTCGCTGCGGTGGCGCAGGCGCGCGTCGGCGAGCAGCAGCACGAGAGCATTCGCGTCTATGCGCCGGTGGAGCAGGAGCACCTCGGCGAGCAGTCGATCGGCTTCATCACCTTCCTCGAATCGGCCGGGGTCCTGCCGCCGACGATGCGCGAGATGGTGATCGATCGTGCCAGCGCCATTCCGGGCGGGCCGCTCGACCTGGAGGACCTGAAGATCATCGTCCTGATGGTCTTCTGGAGCCTGGGCGAAGAGCCCGACGCGCTGATCCTCGACGAGCTGTTCGTCGACGAGGAAGACCGCCTCATCCACTGAGGGCCGGCGCCCTCCGTCGCGCTACGCGAGGAGCCGGCTGGGATCGCCGTCGAGCTTGGCCATCGCGCTTCGCGTGGCGCGAACGGTGAGCGCCTCGTCCTGGGCCGGCACCAGCAGCCCGGCCTGCAGGAAGGCGGCGAGCCGATGCTGCTGGAACAGGATGCCTCGGCCTTGCGGCGAGACGAAGAGCGTGAGCTGGCGCCGCATGCCCTGCCAGGCGAGCTGGACCGCCTCGTTGCGGTTGCGGTAGTCGAGCATGTACCAGCTCCCGACCTGGAGCTCGCGGGCCCAGGCCAGCATCGCCGGCGTCGGCATCGAGCCGCCCTCGGCCACGACTTCGAGCTCGGAGCTCTCGTGGCCCGAGAGGTCCATGACCAGCGACTCGTCGATGTCGACGTCCTCGCTGTCGGGCAGCAGCTCCTCGAGCGTCTCGAGGCGGCCCATCAGCTCTTCGAGCCGCTCGTGCGAGATCGCCGCCGCCTTGGCCGTGAACGCCGCGGCGAGCGAATTGTTGAGCCGCTGGATGTGCTCGTCCTGCTTGGGTAGCGGGATCCCGGCCTCGTCCATCCCGTCGCGCAGGGTCTTCAGCAGCGGCGGCAGCCGGCGGATCACTTCGGCGCGCTCGGCCCGCGACACCTTGGCGCTCGCCGACCAGATCAGGTCGGCGGCGGCGCGCTTCATCTCCTTGGTCGCGTCGCCGTTGTTGGACTTGACTGCGGCCGTGGCGAGGACGTCGGCCCAGACCTGGAACAGGAACTCGCGCACGCCTTCCTGGACCGGCACGTCGTTGAGCATCTTGCGCAGCTCGATCGTGTACTGGATCGCCAGCGTTTCGCGCTGCTCGACCTGGGCGGCCAGCGAGACGCCCTTCTTCGACGCCTCGTTCTCGTTCTTGAAGTAGTGTTCGAGGAACTTCTCGAACTCGGTCAGCACGGTCTGGAAGACGCGCCGACCGGTGTCTGGGTAGGCCTCGACGACCTGCACGACGCGCTTGATCTCCTTCTCGAGAAGATCGCCGACGACGCGGCTGCTCGAATCGAAGCCCATCACGCAGGCGCCCATGCGGTCGATCAGGCGCCGGGCCGGATGCTCGACGGTGGCGAAGAAGTCGGGCTCGGAGACGGCCACGCGCAGCACGGGCATCTGCAATCGGGCGAACCACACGCGCACCGTCGCCGGAATCGCGTCTTCCATGAGGATGCTCTGGAACAGCAGGGCGACGATCTCGATGGTGGCGCGCTCGACGGGCGACGTCGCCGCCTGCTTGAGCGCTTCCTTGCGCTGGTGCAGTTCCTCGAGCAGGGCCGGGGTGCCGACCGGCGCCATGCCGCCGCTGGCCGCCGCCGCGGCTGCCGTCGAGAGGCGCCGGGCGACGCCTTCCTGCGCTTCCGAGATCGCCGCCTGCAGGCGCGGCGAGGGCGGCTGGGCCTGCGAGGTATCGGCGAACTCGGGCAGCTGCCGGCCGACGAGCCGGTTCAGGCGGCCCAGCACGGCTTCGGCCGGATCGGCGCCGCGGGCGAGGCCGGCGGCGCGGGTCATCAGCCGCGTTTCGTCGCCGACCTCGTGCTTGGCCTGGCGCATCGCCGAGTACTGGAAGTCGGTCGCACTGCTCGGCGCCGATCCGGTCTGCCGGCCGAAGCCGCCCGATGCCGTGCCGGAGCCGGAGCTCGAGGCCGAGCCCGGCCCCGAGGCGTCGTGGCTCGTGCGGCGGATGAAGGGGCGCAGGTCGACCTCCGGCAGCACGTTGCGCTGCAGGAGGAAACGGTTGGTCTCGTGGTAGGCCTCTTCGGCGAAGAGCGACAGCTCGTCGTGCAGCACCGTCTGCAGCAGGCGCCAGGCATCGAAGCCGAGGGGAACGACGAGCCAGGAGCTGGTGACGACGCGCGCCAGCACGTGCGGGCGCAGGATGTCGTTGGTGTCGAGCTCCTCCCGGCTCTCGAGCATGTTCATGCGCGAGCGCAGGTCGGTGAACTCCCACGAGGCGCGGTCCATCATCGCCAGCGCCAGCCGCGAGCTGAGGATCTCGTGCTCGATCGTGTCGTCGTCGACGAGGCTGAGCTTGGGGCCGGCGCGGCTGGCGGCGGCGAGCGTCGGCAGGTCGCCGAGCTTGGTCTGCTGCACGGTGCCTGTCGCCAGCGACGACTGCAGCAGCGTCGTCATGCCCTGCAGCCAGACCGGAAAGGCGCGCTGCAGGGTGGGGATCACTTCGCGGCGCCGCATGGCGACGGCCGGCTCGGCCACCGCAGCGGCGAGGAGCCGCGCGCCTTGATCGACTGCCTGGACGACGCCCGGCAACCCCGCGAGCAGCCGCTCTGCATAAGACCGCCTCGCCTGCTGAGCCAATGCCGTCGAGTTGGCGGGAGTCGGCATGGGTGAGCGTGCGTCTCGTCCTGCGTCGGTCGTTTCGACTCTACACCACGGCCCCGGCGTTCGGATCCTCCGGATCGTGCTCCTTCGCCGTCGCTTTCACGAGATCTTCCCGTCTGACGCCCAGCCACATGGCGATGGCGGCAGCGACGAAGACGGAGGAGTAGATCCCGAACAGGATGCCGATCGTGAGGGCGAGCGCGAAGTAGTGCAGCGTCTGGCCGCCGAACAGCAACATCGACAGCACCATCATCTGCGTCGACCCGTGCGTGATGATGGTCCTGCTGATGGTGCTGGTGATCGCATGGTCGATCACCTGCGCCGTGTTCAGCTTCCTGTAGCGCCTGAATGCCTCGCGGATCCGGTCGAAGATGACCACCGATTCGTTGACCGAGTAACCGAGGACCGCGAGCACCGCGGCCAGCACCGACAGCGAGAACTCCCACTGGAAGAAGGCGAAGAAGCCGAGGATGATGATCACGTCGTGCAGGTTGGCGACGATGGCGGCGACCGAGAACTTCCACTCGAAGCGCATCGCCAGGTAGATCATGATGCCGATGATCACGAAGGCGAGCGCCTTGGCGCCGTCTTCGGCCAGTTCGCGGCCGACCTGCGGCCCGACGAACTCGCTGCGCGACAGGCGGAGCGGCTCGGTTGCCGGGGTGCCCGGCGCGGAGCAGACCTGCCGTGACGTCGACTGTCCCTGCTCGACCGCACCTTCCCGGGTCGCGATGGTCCCTCCTTCGGCCTTGCAGAGCTCCGAGAAGACGCGTGCGACCAAGTCGGCCTGCTTGATGTCGCCGCGCAGCGGGACGCGGATCAGCACGTCGCGCGAGCTGCCGAAGTTCTGGACCAGCACGTCGCCCAGGTTCAGCTCCTCGACGGTCCGCCGCACCTTGGGGATGTCGGCGGCCTGCGCATAGGCCGTCTCGATCACGGTGCCTCCCGTGAACTCGATCGACAGGTGCAGACCGCGCGTGGCAAGGAAGAACACTGCAGCGAGAAAGGTCACCAACGAGATAAGGTTGAGGACCAGCGCATGCCGCATGAACGGGATGTCGCGCCGGATTCTGAAGAACTCCATCGTGTCTTTCGGTGACTTGCTCGGTGATCCGGATCAGCTCTCTGCCGGAACGCTCGGAGCGGGCTTCCACACCTGCCCGATCGAGATCCCCTTCAGTCGCTTCTTGCGCCCGTACCAGAGGTTCACGAGGCCGCGCGAGAACATCACCGCCGAGAACATCGACGTGATGATGCCCAGGCAGTGGACGATGGCGAAGCCGCGCACCGGGCCGGACCCGAAGGCGAGCAAGGCGAGGCCGGCGATGAGCGTCGTCACGTTCGAGTCGAGGATGGTCGCGAACGCCCGCTCGTAGCCGATGTTGATCGCCGCCTGCGGCGACGCGCCGCCGCGCAGCTCCTCGCGCACCCGCTCGTTGATGAGCACGTTGGCGTCGATGGCCATGCCCAGGGTCAGCGCGATGGCGGCGATGCCCGGCAGGGTCAGTGTCGCCTGCAGCATGGACAGCACCGCGACCAGGAGCAGCAGGTTGAAGGCCAGCGCCAAGGTCGAGAAAACGCCGAAGAGCAGGTAGTAGCCGCACATGAAGGCGGCGATCGCGGCGAAGCCGTAGATGACGCTCTGGAAGCCCTTGTCGATGTTCTCGGCGCCGAGGCTCGGCCCGATGGTCCGCTCCTCGATGATCTCCATCGGCGCGGCAAGGGACCCGGCACGAAGCAGCAGCGCCGTGTCATTCGCCTCGGCCGTCGTCATGCTGCCCGAGATCATGAAGCGCGAGCCGAGCTCGCTGCGGATCACCGGCGCGGTCACGACCTCGCCCCTGCCCTTCTCGAACAGCAGGATCGCCATCCGCTTGCCGACGTTCTCGCGCGAGACGTCGCGCATGATGCGGGCGCCCTTGGCGTCGACGGTCAGGTTGACGGCCGGCTGCTGCCTGTCGTCGAAGCCGGGCTGGGCATCGGTCAGGCTCTCGCCGGTGAGCAGGACCTGGCGCTTGACGATCAGAGGCGTCGAGCCGCGCTCGACGTAGCGCTCGCTACCGAACGGCACCGGGCCGGCGCCGCTCGCCGCCAGGCGGGCCTCGCTGCTTTCGTCGACGAGGCGCATCTCGAGCGTCGCCGTCCGGCCGATGATGTCCTTGGCCTTGGCGGTGTCCTGAACCCCCGGCAGCTGGACGACCACCCGGTCCGCGCCCTGCTGCTGGATCACCGGCTCGGCGACGCCGAGCTCGTTGACCCGGTTGTGCAGCGTGGTGATGTTCTGGGTCAGCGCGGCCGCCTGGACCTGTTGCGCCGCGGCGGGCTTCAGGCCGCCGCTCAGCTTGAAGTCGGTGCCGTCGACGCTCTCCTGCCAGTCGACGTCGGGAAGCTGGTCCTGCAGGAGGTTGCGCGCCGTCACCAGGGTCTCGCGGTCGCGGAACCGCACCGCCACGGTGTTGCCGTCGCGGGCGATGCCGGTGTGGCGGATGTTCTTGTCGCGCAGCATCGTGCGCACGTCGCCGGCGATCGCATCGGCCTTCTTGAGGAGCGCCGCCTTCATGTCCACCTGCATCAGGAAGTGG
>NZ_JANODC010000348.1:0-1655 GCF_031412495.1 Rhizobacter sp.
ACTTCAGCGATGCGCCCTCGCCTTCCTTGACCTCGATCGGCCGCCTGACGCGCAGGAAACGCTTCGGCGCCTCCTGCAGCTCGATGCCGGCGCTCTGCA
The DNA here is from genome assembly GCF_031412495.1 of Rhizobacter sp. Classification (GTDB taxonomy): domain Bacteria; phylum Pseudomonadota; class Gammaproteobacteria; order Burkholderiales; family Burkholderiaceae_C; genus Schlegelella_A. Next base: position 100 of record NZ_JANODC010000348.1, read on the forward strand.
GCAGGAACACGAAGGAGGCCGCCGAGCCGTCGAGGATGGGCACCTCTTCCGCCGTGAGGTCGACGGTCAGGTTGTCCAGCCCGAGGCCGGAGCATGCCGAGAGCAGGTGCTCGACGGTCTTCACCTTCGGCCCGTCGGGCGAGCCGTCGGCCGACAGCGTCGTCGCCAGGCGCGTGTCGCAGACCGCGAAGGCGTCTGCCTTGATCGCCACCGAGCGCGGCAGGTCGACGCGGCGGAAGACGATGCCGGCGTCCGCGGGCGCCGGCCGCAGCGTCATCTCGACCTTCTGGCCGCCGTGCACGCCCACGCCGACGGCCCGGATCATCGACTTGAGGGTTCGCTGACGCAACATGGGGATGATGTTAGAGCTTGTGATTGACCCCGTCAGGAGCGTAGCGAGCGGGCCGAGGTGCGTTCGCAGGAGCGCAGCCGTACGCGATGTACGGCGAGCACCTCCGGACGCAGATCGGCCCGCGCAGTAGCTTCGGATGGGGTCAATCCGCCTGCTTGCGCAGGAACGCCGGGATCTCGATCTCGTCCATTCCGTTGCTCGCCAGCGCATCGACCTTGGCCGCGGCGGTGCGGCCGTTGCGCCACACGCTCGGCGTCGACAGGCCGCTGTAGTCGTGCTGCTGGGGCGGCATCTGCAGCTGCTGGTTCAGCACCGGCAGGTTGTCGGTGCCGGTGCGCTGCACCTGCACCGGCGCGCTGTGCACCACCGAGATCGGCGCCTGGACGCGGCGGGCCGGGTTGAGGCCGGTGGCGATGACGGTGACGCGGAGCTGGTCGCCGAGCGATTCGTCGTAGGCCGTGCCGTAGATGACGTGCGCCTCGTCGGCCGCGTAGCGACGGATGGTGTTCATCGCGTTGCGGCTTTCCGAGAGCTTGAACGTGTTCCGGTTGGCCGCGATCAGCACCAGCACGCCGCGCGCGCCGGAGAGATCGATGCCCTCCAGCAGCGGGCAGGCCACCGCCGCCTCGGCCGCCTTGTTGGCGCGGTCCGGCCCGGTCGCGCTGGCCGTCCCCATCATCGCCTTGCCCGGCTCGCTCATCACCGTCTTCACGTCCTCGAAGTCGACGTTGACGAGGCCCGGGATGTGGATGATGTCGCTGATGCCGCCGACGGCGTTCTTCAGCACGTCGTTGGCGTGCGCGAAGGCCTGGTCCTGCGTGACGTCGTCGCCCAGGACGTCGAGCAGCTTGTCGTTGAGGATGACGATCAGCGAGTCGACGTTGGCCTCGAGCTCGGCGACGCCGTTGTCGGCCGCCTTCATGCGCCGGGGCCCCTCGAAGTCGAACGGCTTGGTGACCACGCCGACGGTGAGGATGCCCATCTCGCGGGCGACGCGGGCGATCACCGGCGCCGCGCCGGTGCCGGTGCCGCCGCCCATGCCGGCGGTGATGAACAGCATGTGCGCGCCGTCGATCGCCTCGCGGATGCGGTCGACCGCTTCTTCCGCGGCGGCCTTGCCGGCCTCCGGCTTGGCGCCGGCGCCGAGCCCGGTCGAGCCGAGCTGGATCAGGTGGTGCGCGGCCGAGCGGTTGAGCGCCTGCGC
>NZ_JANODC010000349.1:0-26040 GCF_031412495.1 Rhizobacter sp.
GGAGAGTTCGTCTCGCCCTTGCAGCCGAACTCGGGCGTCGTCGTCTTGCCGAGGATCACCGCGCCGGCTTCGCGCAGCCGCGCGGTCGCCGGCGCGTCGACGTCCCACGGCCCGGCCGGATCGACGGTGCGCGAGCCGCGCAGGGTCGGCCAGCCGGCAGCGAGGATCAGGTCCTTGATCGAGACCGGAACGCCGTCGAGCTCGCCGCACGGTGCGCGCTTCTTCCAGCGCGACTCGCTGGCCCGCGCCGACGCGAGCGCCTCGTCGCCGGCGACGTGGCAGAACGCGTTCAGCAACGGGTTCAGCCTCTCGATGCGGGCGAGCACGGCGCGCGTCGCCTCGACCGGCGAGGCATCGCCGGCGCGGTACAGGGCCAGCAGGGTCAGGGCGCTGCAGTCGGCGAGGTCGGTCGGGTGGTCCATGACGGGTCTCCGCAGCAAGGGGCTACCGCAGCATTGTCGAAGACGGAGGCGCCGTCCCGCCGCCGTTCCGCATCGACCCACAATGATCCATGCACCGGCCGGACGCCCCCATCCCGAGCAACCGCCCGGCGGCCGACGGCCGGCCCGCCCTGGCGCCCTTCGGCACGCGCAGCTTCCGCTACCAGTGGCCGGCCGACCTGTGCACCGCGTGGGCGCTGGAGATGGAGACCATCATCCTCGGCTGGTACGTGCTGGTGGAGTCCGGCTCCGTGGTGCAGCTGACGCTCTTCGGCGCCCTGATGTACGTGGGCACGCTGCTGTCGCCGCTGCTCGGCATGCTGGGTGACCGCCACGGTCTGAGGCAGGTGCTGGCGGCCATGCGGGCGAGCTATGCCCTGCTGGCGGGTGCGATCCTCGCGCTGGTCGTCACCGGAAGCCTGAGCGCCGCGAGCGTGCTGGCGGTGGCCTTCGTCGTCGGACTGATCAAGCCGTCGGACATCGGCCTGCGCACGGCCCTGGTCGCCGCCACCGTTCCGGCGACGCAGCTGGTGGCGGCGATGTCGATCTCGCGCACGACGCAGGACTCGGCACGCATCGGCGGGGCCCTGGCCGGCGCCGGCTTCATGGCGAGCCTGGGCATGGCCAGCGCCTATGTCGTCATCGTCATGCTCTACCTCGTGGGGATGGCGCTGACGCTGCGATCCGGTGGCCAGACGCCGGCCGCTGCCGGCGCGCCGCTGCCCCGGCCGGCCTCGCCCTGGCGCGACCTGCGGGAAGGCCTCCAGCATGTCTGGCGCACGCCGCAGCTGCGCGCCGCGATGTCGCTGGCGGCGCTGGTCAACCTGTGCGCCTTCCCGCTGAGCGGCGGACTGATGCCTTACATCGCGCGCGATGTCTTCGGCATGGACCAGCAAGGCCTCGGCTGGCTGGTGGCCAGCTTCGCGACCGGCGCCCTGATGGGATCGCTGGGCATGAGCGCTTTCGGCGTGCACCTGCGGCCGGCGCGCACGATGCTGGTCGCCTGCCTGGCCTGGTACCTGTGCCTGCTCGGCCTGGCCCTGCCCATCGGCCCGGCCGTGGCCATGGCGCTCTACGTCGGTGCGGGCCTGAACCAGAGCCTGAGCATGCTGGCGATGTCGATCATCCTGCTGCGCACGAGCGACGCGCGGTTCCGCGGCCGCGTGATGGGCGTGCGGATGCTCGCCATCTACACGCTGCCCCTCGGCCTGCTCGCGGCGGGGCCCCTCGTCGCGGCCATCGGCTTTCGCGGCCTGGTGGTGCTCTACGTCGGCCTCGGGGCGACGCTGGTCGCCGCCATCGCGTTCGTCTGGCAGCGCGACCTGTTGCCGCGCGACGCCCCTGCCAATGCCCGGCGGTGAAGGCTGGGGGCCTCGACGCTCGCTAGCGGAGCGCTTTCCACCACAGCACGTTCGCGCGCGGCCGGCCGAGCGTCAGCACCTCGCCGATCTCGGGCGTGGCGAGCGGCAGGCGCCTGGCCTCGGCCAACGCGGCGACCCGGTCGAGCGGGTCACGCCAGCCATGGAACGCGAGGTCGAAGGTGCTGTTATGCACCACGTAGAGAAGTCCGCCGCGAAGGTCCTCGAAAGCCTGCACGGTCTCTTCGGGGCTCATGTGCACCGAAGGCCAGGCTTCGTCGTAGGCGCCGTTCTCCATCAAGGCCAGGTCGAACCCGCCGAAGCGTTCGCCGATCTGCCTGAAGCCGGGAAAGTAGCCCGAGTCGCCGCTGTAGAAGATGCGCTGGTCGCCGCTCTGGATGATCCAGCTTGCCCACAGGGTGCTGTTGCGATCGAAGGCGGTGCGGCCGGAGAAGTGCTGCGCCGGGGCGGCGGTGAGCTGCACGCCGCCGTGGCGGCTGCCTTGCCACCAGTCGAGCTCCTCGATGCGATCTGCCGGCACACCCATGGCCTGCAGCCGCGCCGCGACGCCGAGCGGGACGAAATAGCGCTGCACCCTGTCGCGCAGGAACTCGATGGTAGGACGGTCGAGGTGGTCGTAGTGGTCGTGCGACAGGATCAGCCCGTCGATCGGCGGCAGGTCGGTGAGTGCGAGCGGCGTCGGATGGAATCGCTTCGGGCCGGCGAAGCTGAACGGCGATGCCCGTTCGCCGAACACCGGGTCGATGAGCCAGTAGCTGCCGCGCAGCTTGAGCAGGTGCGACGAGTGGCCGAGCCGGACGACGTGGTTCGCGGCCGGGTCGAGCGCGTCGAGCGCCGCGCGGTCGAGCCTTCGCACTGGGATCGGATCGGTCGGCTTCGTGCCCGCAGGGGCCGGGACCAGGAAGCGCAGCCAGATCTTCCAGGCCGGCTGCGACGGCTGCGCCTGCGGATTCGCTGCGTTGCCGAAGAGACAGGTGCTCGCCGAGAACTGCGGCGAGGCGGCAAAGCGCTCGTCGCAGCCCGGCTTCGTCGCGCAGCCGGCCAGGGCCAGGCCAGCCAGGCCGATCGCGCACGCGGAAGCAAGGGTCCCGGTCGGCCGCGTCACGGACCCGGTGCCTCTTCGCAAGCGATTCTTCGCCTCGTCATGCGGGTCGGCCGCGTCAGCCCTTCGGGTAGCTCGCGAACACGGTCGACTTGCCGGAACGGTCGACCAGGAACACCTGGTACGGGTCCTTGCGAGCGCCGACCTCCATGCCGGGAGAGCCGACCGGCATGCCGGGCACGGCCAGGCCGACGGCCGCCGGACGCATCGCCAGGAGCCTCTTGACGTCGGCCGCGGGCACGTGCCCTTCGAGCACGTAGCCGAGCACGGTCGCGGTGTGGCAGCTGCCGAAGTCGTCGGGCATGCCGAAGCGCTTGCGTGCTGCCGTGGTGTCGTCGACCGACGTCACCTTGACGGCGAAGCCGGCCGCCTTCAGGTGGTCGACCCAGGCGGCGCAGCAGCCGCAGTCCGGGCTCTTGAAGACGTCGATTCGCGGCAGCGCCGGGCCGGTGCCCCGGGCCGGCCAGGCCAAGAAGGCGGCCGCACCGGCAAGACCTCCGAGCAGCGCCCTGCGTGCGGTCCGGTGTTCGTGCTGGCGTCGTTCCATGTCGGTTCACCTCGGGAAGGGGGGTCTGCCGGCCCGCAGCCCTGCGGTCCGGCTGTGCGCGTGCGGCGGGTCCGAGGCCGGGAGCACTGCGGCGCTTTCGGCCAGGGTCTCGATGATCGGGCAGTCGGGGCGCTCGTCGCCATGGCAGCAGTGCACGAGATGGGCCAGCGCCGCCTTCATGGCCTGCAGCTCGCGCAGCTTCTCGTCGAGCTCGCGGATGTGCGCCTCGGCCAGCGCCTTGACCTGGCGGCTCGGCCGGCGCCGGTCCTGCCACAGACCAAGCAACTCGCGGATCTGCTCGATCGAGAAGCCCAGGTCGCGCGAGTGCCGGATGAACTGCAGCGCGTTCACGTCCTTGCCGGTGTACTGGCGGTAGCCCGCCTCCGTTCGGCTCGGCTCGGGGTAGAGGCCGACGCTCTCGTAGTGGCGGATCATCTTCGCCGAGACGCCCGAGGCCTTTGCGGCTGCGCCGATGTTCATGCTCGTCTCTCCATTGTCTGCGCCGGGTGCGGTGCGGGTCCAGGCTCGGGGCGCGGCGCGTCGGCGCGCGCTGAATGCGCCGTGCCGTGCCAGCGGCGCAGCAGCAGCGCGTTGAGCACCACGCTGACGCTGCTAAAGGCCATCGCCGCGCCGGCGATCACCGGGCTCAGGAAGCCGAAGGCCGCCAGCGGGATCGCGAGCACGTTGTACACGAAGGCCCAGAACAAGCCCTGGCGGATCTTGGCGTAGGTGCGCCGCGAAATGTCGATCGCATCGGTGACCAGGCGCGGGTCGCCGCGCATCAGGGTGATGCCCGCGGTCTCCATGGCCACGTCGGTGCCGGTCGACATCGCCAGGCCGACGTCGGCGGCTGCCAGGGCGGGCCCGTCGTTGATGCCGTCGCCGACCATCGCCGTGACCTCGCCCGCCGCCTTCAGCTCGCGCAGCACCGAGGCCTTGTCGCCCGGCAGGACCTCGGCGCGGACGTCGTCGATGCCGAGATCGGCGGCCACCGCCGCGGCGCTGCCGCGGTTGTCGCCGCTGAGGAGCAGGGTGCGGATGCCGAGCTGCTGCAGACGCGCCACCGCCTGCTTCGATGCCGGCTTGACGGTGTCGCCGAAGGCGAGCAGCCCCAGCGCCCGGCTGCCGCCGTCGTCGCGGCGGATCAGCCACGACACGGAACGGCCCTCGCCGGCGAGCCGCTCTGCCGCGGCAGCGAGGCGGCCGGGCTCGGCGCCCGAGTCGTGCAGCAGGCGGCTGCTGCCGAGCCGGAGCGACTGGCCGAGGACGACGCCTTCGACGCCGCGGCCGGGCAGCGCGCTCGCGTCGCGCGCTTCGGGGATGGCCAGTCCCTCGGCGCGGGCGCGGTCCAGCACCGCGACCGCGAGCGGGTGGGTGCTGCCCTTCTGCAGGCACGCCGCGAGCTGCAGCAGGTCGGCGCGGGCGACGCCCGCGGCCGGCTCGACGGCGACCAGCGTCGGCTGGCCTTCGGTCAGGGTGCCGGTCTTGTCGAAGGCGACGACCGTCACCGCGTGGGCGACCTCGAGGGCCTGCGCATCCTTGATGAGGATGCCGTGCCGCGCCGCGACGCCGGTGCCGGCCATGATCGCCGTCGGCGTGGCCAGGCCCAGGGCACACGGGCAGGCGATGACGAGCACGGCCACCGCGTTGACGAGCGCCTGCTCCCAGCCGCCGCCGACGGCGAGCCAGCCGAGCAGGGCGGCCAGGGCGATCGCGAGGACGACCGGAACGAAGACCGCGCTGACGCGGTCGACGATGCGCTGAATCGGCGCCTTGCCGGCCTGGGCCGACTCGACCATGCGGACGATCCGGGCCAGCGTGGTCTCGGCGCCGACGGCGAGCGTGCGTGCCGTCAGCACGCCGTCGGCGTTGATCGCGCCGCCAGTGACCCGGTCGCCGACGCCCTTGGCGACCGGCAGGCTCTCGCCCGTGATCAGCGACTCGTCGACGTGGCTGCGGCCTTCGATGATCTGCGCGTCGACGGGGACGCGATCGCCGGGACGGATCACGACCTCGTCGCCGACCACGAGCTCGTCGACCGCGACCTCCACCTCGGCGCCGCCGCGCCGCACCCGCGCCGTCGTCGGCCGCAGTGAATTGAGGGCGCGGATGGCGTCGGCGGTCTGGCGCGTCGCCCGGTGCTCCAGCCACTTGCCGAGCAGCACCAGCGTGATGACCGCCGCCGACGCCTCGAAGTACAGGTGCCCGGCCATGCCGTGCCCCGCGTGCTGCAGCAGCAGGTAGACGGACAGTCCGTAGGCGGCCGACGTGCCGAGGGCCACCAACAGGTCCATGTTGCCGGTGCCGGCGCGAAGCGCACCCCATCCGGCGCGGTAGAAACGCCAGCCGAGCCCGAACTGGACCGGCGTGGCGAGCGCGAGCTGGAGCCAGCCGGCCGGCATCCAGTCGACGCCGACGAGACCGAGCAGCATCGGTGCGACGAGCGGCAGCGTGAGCAGGGCGCTGAGCGCCACCGGCCACCACGCCGGCAGGAGACGCGGCTTGGCGGCGGACGCGGACGGGGCCTCGACGCGCCTGGCCGCATAGCCCGCCTTGACGATGGCCGCCTGCAGCACGGCCCAGGGCACGCCGGGCTCGGCGCGAACGCTTGCCCGCTCGGTCGCCAGGTTGACGCTCGCCGAGGCGACGCCGGGCACCTTCAGCAGCGCCTTCTCGACCCGGGCGACGCACGAGGCGCAGGTCATGCCGTCGACCTGGAGCTCGAGGCTCCCGGCTGCGGGGGAGGGGGTGGGAAGAGTCATGGCCGGGGTGGCTGAGAAGGCCAGATCGGTACGGGAACGGGCATCGTCAAGCTTCCGACCGTGTCAATGTCAAGTATCCCTCGGGCCCGCGGGCCCCGGCGCGCCGCGGAGTGCGTCCCTAGAATCGCCGCCTCCCCATGACGACCGACGTCTCCCTGCCTGCGAAGGGCGGCCCTTTGCCGATCCGCGCCCTGCCCCCGGGCGTGCAGGACTGGAGCGCCTACGCGCTGGTCATCGACGCCCGTTCGCCGCGCGAGTACGCCGAGGACCACGTCCCCGGGGCCGTGAACCTGCCCGTCGTCGACGACCTCCAGTACGCCGAGGTCGGCACGACGCACCGCACCGACAGGCACGCCGCCTACCTGATCGGCGTGGAGTATTCGCTGCGCAACATCGCGGCCCGCATCAAGCCGCTGATCGCGCAGTACACGCCGACCGACCGCTTCCTCGTGTACTGCTTTCGCGGCGGCAAGCGCAGCCGCCTCTGGGCCGACAGCCTGCGCACGATCGGCTTCGAGGTCGACGTGCTGCCGGGCGGCTGGAAGGCCTACCGGCAGTGGGTTCGCGACGGACTGGCCAGCCTGCCGGGCAGCTTCGCCTACCGCGTCGTGTGCGGGCCGACGGGTTGCGGCAAGACGCGCCTGCTCGGCGAGCTGGCCCGGCAGGGGCATCAGGTGCTCGACCTCGAGCAGCTCGCCGGCCATCGCGGCTCGCTGCTCGGCGACATCCCGGGCCGGCCGCAGCCGAGCCAGAAGCTCTTCGACTCGGCCGTGCTCGCGGCCCTCCGCTCGTTCGACCCCGAGCGCCCGGTGTGGCTCGAGGCCGAGAGCAAGAAGATCGGCGCGCTGCAGATCCCGGAGGCGCTCTTCGAGGCGATGCGGCGGGCGCCGATCGTCACGCTGTCGGCGCCGATGGCCGAGCGCGTCCGCCTGTGGCGCGAGGACTACCCGCACTTCGCCGCCGACCCGGTGGCGATGGTCGAACGGCTCGAGCCGCTGAAGCCGCTCGTCGGCAAAGAGATCCTCGGCCACTGGCATGGGCTCGCCGCGGCAGGGCAGACCGACGCGCTGTTCGAGAGCGTGATGAGTGCGCACTACGACCCGTGCTACGTGCGCTCGAACAAGCGAAACCACGGCGTGCCGGCGGCAGCGAGCAGGCTCGAGCTGCCATCGCTGGGTGCCGTGGCACTGGCCGAGGCCGTGCCACGGCTCATGGCCTTCGGCGGCGATCAGCCTACGGGCGTTCCCGCCGGGCCAGCAGCACCCGGATGATCTCCAGGGCCCGGTCCACGTTGTAGGGCTTGCGCAGGTAGGCGTCGTAATCGGGAAACTGCTCGCTGACGACGGCCTCGTCCAGGCTGCTGTTGAAGATGATCGGGATCGAGCGGGTGTCCGGGTTCGAGCGCAGCGCCAGGCCCATGGCGGCGCCACCCATGATGGGCATCATGTAGTCCAGGATCACCAGGTCGATGTTGCCCTCGGCGAGGCGCTCGAGACCTTTGCGGCCGTTCGCGGCGCAGCACACCGCATAGCCCTCGTCCTGGAGGATCAGGCTGAGGACCTCGGCAATCGCCAGCTCGTCATCGACGATCAGGATTGTCTTCACGGCGCCCGGTCTCTTCTCAGGTGCCGGGCGCAGTCGGCCTGTGCGGGGCGGCGCCGGGTTCCAGCCCAGCCGGCGGCGCCGTCGCAGGCTTGCCGTCAACCGGCACTCCGCGCGACGCGCCGAGCGCCAGACCCCGGTTCGTCAGCTTCACCTCCAAGACCGCCGGATTGAAGTCGCTGTCGCGCATCTTGACGATGGAGAGCAACCTTTTCGCGACGCCGCCGTGCTCCGCGAAGCGGAGGAAGATCTCGTTGTCGACGAAGCCGGAGACGCCGGTGCCCATCACTTCCCTCGCCTCCACCGTCATGAGCACGGTAACACCGAGCCCCCGCAACTCGTTGGCAAGGCACGAGAAGAACCTCGTTGCCCTCTCGGGATATACGGCTGACTGGAAGAACCCGCAGAGGCCGTCGATCACCAGGCGCCGGACGCCTCGCCGCTGCACGGTCTCCAGGAGCCGGTGTGCCAGTTCGTCGATCAAGTGCTCGCCCTGTGAATGCCAGTCGAACAGCAGGGAGCCGTCGCGCTCAAGGGCATCGAGCGGGAGGCCGAGTGCGCGGCCCTTGGCCAGCGTGCGGGCGGGCGACTCGAAGAAGCCGAAGTGAAGGCCGGGCTCCTGCGGCGTGCAGCAGGAGAGGAAATGCAGCCCGAGTGTCGTCTTGCCGGTGCCGCTGGAGCCGAGGACCATCGTCGAGCTGTTCGCGGTCACTCCGCCCGCGTCGATCAGGCCGTCGAGCGCAGCCGAGCCGGTGCTGAGCACGGCCGACCCGGCAACCCGCTCGACGGTCCGCTGCGGCTCGTCGGCGAGGGACTCGATGCGCGGGAAGACCTTCAGTCCGTCGCTGGTGATCCGGTAGGAGTGCCGGCCGCCGAGCGCGGCGCCGCCGCGGAACTTGCGCACGTGCAGCGAGCGCTCCGAGCGGGCATCGAACAAGCGGTCGTCGAGGTCGATCAGGCCGTCCACCATCGTGTGCTCGGCATTCACCCGCTGCGCGTTGCCGCTGGTCAGCAAGAAGACGGTGCAGTCGTTGAAGACCGCGCTCGACTGGATCTCGTGGATGAACTTCTTCAGCTGCCCGGCACTCTCGGCCGCCTCGACCGCGGCGACGAGGCCGTCCAGGACCAGCATGCTCGCCTTGCGGCTGCGCATCTCGCGCCCCAGGACGCTCATCAGGCCCTTCAAGCCATCGACCTCGAGGTCGTTGAAGGCGCTGATGTAGGAGAGCCGTGCGGGGATGGCCGACTCCGCGAAGAAGGACATCTGCCGCACCTGCTGCAGCATCCGCGAGTGCGACTCCGTCATCAGCGTCACGTACACGGCGGAGCCGCCTCGCTCGATGTGATTGAAGCAGAGCTGGTTGGCGAAGATAGTCTTTCCGCTGCCGGGGTTGCCGTGGATGATGTAGGCGCCGCCCGCGAAGAAGCCACCGCCGAGGATCCGATCGAGGCCGGTCACCCCGCTCGGCACACGCACGAGGGGGGGAGAAAGCGATGAGCTCATGACGGTACCTCCTTTGTATTGGCGCTCGGAAGCACGACCTGGAACGTCGAACCTTCGGCGCTGCTGAGTAGCAGGGAAACAGTACCACCCAGCCGCTCCACCAGCCTGCGCACGATCCACAGGCCGAGGCCGCTCCCGGTTCCCCGCCGGGACGACTCCGCCACCGAAAAGCGGACGAAGATGCGCTCCCGGTCGGATGCCGCGATGCCCGATCCGTTGTCGGCGACCCTGATCTGCACCTGGCCTCCGGCAGCGATCACCGACAGGACGACTTCGCTCCCGGCAGCGTGCTTGAACGCATTGATCACAAGGTTCTCGAGGATCTGCTCCAGCATCAGCCGGTTGGAGCGGGCGAGGCAGGGACCTTGGTCCAGCACCCTGACTGCCATGCCGTGGAAGTTGCCCTCGGCGACGAGCGATTCGGCCACTTCCCCGAGAAGCGCCGCAATGTCGAGAGTCTCGAGCGAGGCAGGCAGGCTGGACTGTTCGGCACTGGCGATGTCCAGAAGCACCGTGACCCGACCGACGTAGCGCCCGAGCAGGGTCTGGATCTTGGCGATTCGCCCGGTCAGGGCCGCCGCACCCTGAGTCTCGGCGAGCGAGCGGGCAACAGCCAGTTGCATGGCCATCGACTGCAGGGGGTTGCGCAGCTCGTGCGCCGTCATCGCCAGGAACTCGTCGCGAATGCGGATCTCATCGCGCAATCGCTCCAGCTCGAGCCGGCTGTCGGCCTCGCCGCCCGCCGCCGCGTGCGACGAAGCAGGGTCCGCATCCTTCGGGCTCATGAAGTCGATTCGCGAAGGGCGGTAAAGGAAGCTTGTCGATCAGGCGAAGGAGGTCCGGGCCAGACGACTATAGCGGCGCCGACGGTGCCGACGCGCGTCGCGTGCCGGGCAGAGTCACTCGCGTGGCGCGCGGCCCAGCGTGCCGCGGGATCTCAGGCCGGTTCCGTTGCGTGGAGCAACCCTCGCGCTTCGATGAATGAGACGATCTCGGCAAGGCCCTCGCGCGTCTTCAGGTTGGTCATCACGAAAGGTTTGGCACCGCGCATGCGCAAGGTGTCGGTGCGCATCACCTCGAGGCTGGCGCCGACGTGCGGCGCCAGGTCGGTCTTGTTGATGACGAACAGGTCGCTCTTGGTGATGCCGGGGCCGCCCTTGCGCGGGATCTTCTCGCCGGCGGCGACGTCGATGACGTAGATCGTCAGGTCGCTCAGCTCCGGGCTGAAGGTCGCGGCGAGGTTGTCGCCGCCGCTTTCGACGAAGACGATGTCGGCGTCCGGGTACTTCTCGAGCATGCGGTCGATCGCCTCGAGGTTGATCGACGCGTCCTCGCGAATCGCCGTGTGCGGGCAGCCGCCGGTCTCGACGCCGACGATGCGGTCGGCCTCGAGCGCGCCGGCGACGGTGAGCAGGCGCTGGTCTTCCTTGGTGTAGATGTCGTTGGTGACGACGACCAGGTCGTAGCGGTCGCGCATGGCCTTGCAGAGCATCTCGACCAGGGTCGTCTTGCCGGAACCGACCGGTCCGCCGACGCCGACGCGCAGGGGCGGCAGGGTGCGGGTCCAGCGTGCGATCGTGTGCAGGGGGCTCATGGCAGATGGCGGGGAGGCGTGGATGTGGCAGCGGGCATTCGTGTGCAGGCGGATCGGATCAGGAGCGGAACAGCCTCGAATACTGCTCCTCGTGCTGTGCCGAGAGAATGGCGAGCATCGGAGCGAAGGCCTGCATCTCTGCGAAGGCGATCTGCAGCGCGGCGTCGACGGCCTCCGGGATCTCTGCGGCCAGCCCGGCGAGGACGCGCTGCCCGGCCAGCTGGCCCAGCGGGACGGCCTTCAGCGCGGCCTGGACCATGTTTTCGGACCAGCCGGCCGCGAAGGCCAGCAGCACGGCGCGCGGCGAGGCCTGCAGGTCGGCCGCCGCCAGCGCGAAGGCGACCGGCCAGGTCGGCGCCGGCCGCAGCGCATCGAGGACCGCCAGCCGGACCGGGTTGCCGGCGCCGTTGCGCAGCCACACGCCGAGCGAGCGGCCCATCTGCTCCGCCTGCTGGCGCAGCTCGCTGCTTTCCCGGGTCGCCGCGAACCACTGGTTGAGAGCGACGACGCGGGCCACGTCGTCGCTGCGCCAGGCGGCCAGGGCGCGCGCCGCGACGGGCAGGTCGCTGCGCGCCAGGACGAGGTGCAGCTGGTCGGTGAGCCAGGCGAGCGTGCCGGCCTCGTCGCCCACGCGGGCGGAAGCGACCGCGGCCTCCAGCCCCTCCGAATAGCTGAAGCCGCCGACCGGCAGGCTCGGCGAGGCCAGGCGCATGAGCTGCAGCAGGTCGGCAGCCGGCAGCGTCCTTTCCTCGCCGGCGCGGGCGCGGCGCGCGACCCGCCGCTGCATCGCCGGCGGGATGCGGGCGGCGCAGGCGAGCCGTCGCGCGGTGCTCATGAGCGGGCGTGGCCTTCGTGGTCGTGGCCGCACGCCGGTCCGTGCACGTGGTCGTGCGGTCCCTGCGCTCGCGACGACGCCGTGTCGTAGGCACCGGCCTCCGGCTCGAAGGCGGCCGCCTCCTCATCGACCTGCAGGCCCATGCGCTGCAGCATCCCGGCAAGCACGTGGTCCGGCTCGAGCTGCAGGCGGTCGGCGCCGACCTGCAGCGGCACGTGCCGGTTGCCGAGGTGGTAGGCCGCGCGGAGCAGGTCGAGCGGGGTGCCGCCGCGGCGCGCCCGGACGACGAGCAGGGGCTGGGGCCGGGCGAGGATCCGGATCAGCGAGCCGTCCTCGGCCACGAGGACGTCCCCGCCCCGGACGATGCGCCCGCGCGGCAGGAAGACGGCGATCGCCCGGCCACCGGAGTCGACGGCATCGAAGCGGCTCTTCTGCCGCGTGTCCCAGTCGAGCTCGAGGGTCGATCCGCGACGCAGGAGCGCCGGCGCCAGGCCGGCACCGCCGGGGATCAGCTTGCTCGCGATGATCATCGCCGGAGTGTCGCCTGAACCGGCGACCGCGACGCCAGGCCAGGCGGGCCGAGCGGGTCCCGGTGCTTCGAGGCGCTGGCCGGCGCCCTGCTCAGGCGGCGGACATCGGCCGTTGCCGGCGACGCCGGGACACGGCGCCGAGCGCCGCCAGGCCGGCGAGCATGAGTGCGTAGGTCTCCGGCTCGGGGACCGGCACCACTGTCAGGCTGGCCAGATAGAACTGGTCGCCGCTCTGCAACCGGTTGTCGTCGAAGGCGAAGGTGAAGACCGAACCGGTGAAGGAGCCGCCGATGCTGCCGACGTTGTCGGGCAGCAGCGTCTGCACGCCATTGAAGAGGAAGGTGGCGCCCGTGGACCAGCCCGTGAAGTTGTGGCCCTCGGCGCGCAGGCCGATGTCGGTGATCGTGACGACGCGATCGAAGGTGATCGTCAGCATCTCGCCGAAGGTGATGTTGTCGTCGGACGTGATCTGCGAGTGGTAGACGCCCAGCCCGGCGCCGTTCGTCGTGGTCCAGTTGACGGTGTGGTCCTGCACGACGGCCGACACGCCGCCGGTGAAGGACGAGGTCGCGACGGCGGTGATGCCGCCCGAGACGAAGGTCAGGTCGCCGCCGAAGACATTGCCGTTGACGTTCGAGCTGCACTGGTCGCCGCCGGTGCAGGCGATGCCGTCGGTGGGCAGGAAGTCGCTGCCGGGCCCGCGGCCGAGCTCGTAGAAATTGAAGGTGGCTGCCGCGGCGGGCAAGGCCGCAGCGAGCAACGCAGCGGCGGCGCAGTGACGGATCGACATGGAAGCTCCCTGGATTTTCTTGGACCGCCTCGCGGCGGCTGGAGATCCAGTGTCGTGGGGCCGTCGCAGACATCTCGACCGTTCGTCGGGGCACCCCGCGCTCGCGGGGAAGGGCGTCAGAACAGGAAGTAACGCTGCGCCATCGGCAGCACCGACGCCGGCTCGCAGGTCAGCAGCACGCCGTCGGCGCGGACCTCGTAGGTCTGCGCGTCGACCTCGATGTGCGGCGTGGCGTGGTTGAGGACCATGTCGGCCTTGCCGATCCGGCGCGTGTTGCGCACGGCGGCCACCGGCCGCTGCAGGCCGAGCTTCGCCGGCACGCCGAGATCGATCGCCGCCTGCGAGACGAAGTTGACGCACGAGACGTGGAGCGCTGCACCGAAGGCGCCGAACATCGGCCGGAAGTGGACCGGCTGCGGCGTCGGGATCGACGCGCCCGGGTCGCCCATCGCCGCCGCGGCGATCATCCCGCCCTTGAGGATCAGCGACGGCTTGACGCCGAAGAAGGCCGGCTTCCAGAGCACCAGGTCGGCCAGCTTGCCGGGCTCGACCGAGCCGACCTCGTGCGCGATGCCCTGCGTGATCGCCGGGTTGATCGTGTACTTGGCGATGTAGCGGCGGACGCGGAAGTTGTCGTTGCGCGAGTCGCCCGCGCATGCTGCGGCCATCGCGGAGGATTCGTCGGGCGCGAGCCAGCCGCGCTGCGCCTTCATCTTGTCGGCCGCCTGCCAGGTGCGGATGATGACTTCGCCGACGCGGCCCATCGCCTGGCTGTCCGACGACATCATCGAGAACACGCCCATGTCGTGCAGCACGTCCTCGGCGGCGATGGTCTCGCGCCGGATCCGGCTCTCGGCGAAGGCCAGGTCCTCGGCGATCGACGGGTCGAGGTGGTGGCACACCATCAGCATGTCGAGGTGCTCGTCGACGGTGTTGACGGTGTAGGGCATCGTCGGGTTGGTCGACGACGGCAGCACGTTCGGCAGGCCGGCCGCCTTGATGATGTCCGGCGCATGGCCGCCACCCGCGCCTTCGGTGTGGAAGGTGGCGATGGTGCGTCCCTTGAAGGCGGCGAAGGTGTCCTCGGCGAAGCCCGATTCGTTCAGGGTGTCGGTGTGGATCGTCACCTGGACGTCGTAGCGGTCGGCCACCGACAGGCAGTTGTCGATCGCCGCCGGCGTCGTGCCCCAGTCCTCGTGCAGCTTCAGGCCGTAGGCGCCGGCCTCGATCTGCTCGTCCAGGGCAGCGGGCAGGCTGGCGTTGCCCTTGCCCTGGAAGCCGAGGTTCATCGGGAACGACTCGGCTGCCTTCAGCATCGAGTGGATGTGCCATGGCCCTGGCGTGCAGGTGGTCGCGAAGGTGCCCGTCGCCGGCCCGGTGCCGCCGCCGAGCATGGTCGTGATGCCGCTCATGAGCGCGTCGTCGATCTGCTGCGGGCAGATGAAGTGGATGTGCGAATCGATGCCGCCGGCGGTCAGGATCATCCCCTCGCCGGCGATGATCTCGGTGCCTGGCCCGATGACGATGTCGACGCCCGGCTGCACGTCCGGGTTGCCGGCCTTGCCGAGCCGGGCGATGCGGCCGTTCTTGATCGCGACGTCGCACTTGACGATGCCCCAGTGGTCGATGACCAGCGCGTTGGTGACGACGGTGTCGGCGACCTCGGCCGAGACGCGCTGGCTCTGCCCCATGCCGTCGCGGATGGTCTTGCCGCCGCCGAACTTCACCTCTTCGCCGTAGCTGCCGGCACGCAGCGTGTAGTCGGCCTCGACCTCGACGACGAGCCCGGTGTCGGCGAGGCGGACGCGGTCGCCGACCGTCGGGCCGAACATCTCGGCGTAGGCGCGGCGGGGCAGGGTGGCCATCAGGTCATGCCTTCACAGCTTGCCGCCCACCAGGCCGCGGAAGCCTTGCACGACGCGCTCGCCGGCGAAGTCGACCAGCTCGACCGTGCGTTGCTGGCCCGGCTCGAAGCGCACGGCGGTGCCCGAGGCGATGTTGAGCCGCATGCCCTGGGCCATGCCGCGGTCGAAGCGCAGCGCCGCGTTCGTCTCCGCGAAGTGGTAGTGCGAGCCGACCTGGATCGGCCGGTCGCCGCTGTTCTGCACCGCCAGGGTCGCGGTGCGCCGGCCGGTGTTCAGCGCCAGGTCGCCGTCGGCGATCAGCAGCTCGCCGGGGATCATCGTCCGCGCCGGCCGAGCCAGGCGGCGAGTGCGGTCAGCGCCGCGACCGCAAGCAGGCCCCAGCCGTCGCCGGCGTGAACGTGAGGCACCGTCGACGAGTCGACGTGGGCGAGGCTGGGCAGGCTGAGGCCGATGCCCGTTGAAGCAGCCAGGTAGGTTCTCAGAACGGGCTTCATAGGTTCTCCCGGGTTCGGGGCGGGCTCATGCGATCGGCTGGTGCACGGTGACCAGCTTGGTGCCATCGGGAAAGGTGGCCTCGACCTGGATGTCCGCGATCATCTCGGCCACCCCGTCCATCACGTCGTCGCGGCCGAGCACGGACTTGCCTTCGCTCATCAGCGCCGCGACGCTCTTGCCGTCGCGGGCGCCTTCCATGATCGCGGCGCTGATGAGCGCCACCGCTTCCGGATGGTTGAGCTTGAGGCCCCGGGCCCGGCGCCGCGCGGCCCGGAGCGCCGCCGTGAAGATCAGCAGCTTGTCCTTCTCGCGCGGGGTCAGGTCCATGGGTGTTCGACAGCGCAAGAGCGATGCCAGTGCGGAGGGCGTCGAAGCATCATAGGGGCGGGTCGCGCGCCCCGCATCAGGTGTGCCAGACGCGCGGCGGGCACGCGTCGAGCCCCCAGGCGAGCGGGCGCCAGGCCGACCAGACCCGGCGCAGCAGGGCCATCGCCGGCTCGACGCCGGAGGCCAGCGTGCGCACCACGACGACCTCCGGCTGCGGCGACGTGGCGCCGCTGCTGGCGGCGAGCTCGCCGTCGCGACAGGCCGCCCGCGCCGCACCGAGGAACGCGTCGCGCCGGCCCGCCTCGAGTGGGCTCCCGGCGGCGAACCAGACGACGCCGAAGGCGCGGTGCCCGGCCCAGCCGAGCGGGGAGTCGAGCAGGCGGCGATCGTCGGCGGCGACGACGCCGCGCTCGATCCAGCGGCCCGGCAGTTCGATCGCCTGGGTGAACGAGCCGGCCTCGAAGGGCAGGCCCGACGACGGCAGGCCGAGCGCGGTGACGTCCCAGCCGATCATCTCGGCGCCCGGCTGCAGGTCGAAGCGCATGCGGTTCGTCGCCAGGCAGCCGCTGTAGGCGAGCGTCTCCAGGGGCAGCCACTCGAGCCGGCTGCCCGCTTCGGCACGGACCCGGAGCGCCTGCTCGGCGGCGGCGCCGGCGCTGCGATAGAAGCGCGTCGCGCCCGGCGTCGTCACCAGGGCATGGGCCTCGGGCGCGAGGGTGACGTCGACTTCGAGCACGTCGCCGCCGACGATGCCGCCCGGCGGATGGACCAGCACGCTGTGGCATACGCCGGCACCTTCCGGGTGGAGGCTCCGGAGCACGCGCAGCGGGCCGTCGTGGCGGTCGTGGACGAGCGTTTCCTCGCCGCGGCGGCGGTACGCGAGGGCGAGAGTGCCACGCCAAGCCATGGAGCCTCGCACGGTGCAAAAGGGCGCGAGTGTAGCGATCGTCCGCGGCAGGCCACCGGCCGTCGCCTCGCCGCGGCTCGGCCCCGGTGCGCTCGTGGAGAATCGCCGGCCATGCGTCCGATCCCCCGTGCCGCGCTCTCGCTCTTCCTCGCAGCCCTTCTCGTCGGCGTGGTGATCCGCTTCGCGACCCCCGGGGTCCTTCTCGCGATCGCCGAAGACCGGCAGCGCTCGGCGGTCGGCATGGTCACGCGCAGTGTCACGCTGCCCGACGGGCTGCGCATGAGCTACCTCGAAGGCGGGCGCGGCCAGCTGTTGATGCTGGTGCACGACTTCGGCGCCGACAAGGACAGCTGGCTGCGCGTCGCCCGCTACCTGACGCCGCACTACCAGCTGATCGTGCCGGACCTGGTCGGCTTCGGCGACTCGTCGCAGCCGGCCGGCGCAGACCACTCGCCGTCGGCCCAGGCGGCACGTCTCAGCGCCTTCTGCCGCGCCCTCGGCATCCCGGCCACCCACGTCGGCGGCAGCGGCATGGGTGCGCAGGTCGCGCTGGCCTGGGCCGCTGCGCAGCCGCGCGACGTGCAGAGCCTCTGGCTGCTGGCGCCGACCGGCCTGCGCGCCGCGCCCGAGAGCGAGCTGGCGCGGACCCTGCGCGAGTCCGGGCGCAACCCGCTGCTCGTCCGCAGCGAGGACGATCTGGTCGCCCTGCCGGCCTACCTGGCGGTGAAGCCGGCGGCCTCGACCTTGCCTGCCTTCCTGCAGGACCTGCAGAAGCGCGAGCGGATGCGGCGGCTCGGGCTCGACGAACGCATCTACGCGCAGGTTGCGGCCGAGCCGGTCGAGGCTGCTGCGGCCCAGGTCCGTAGGGAAGCCTTCATCGTCTTCGGGGGCAGGGACCGGATCGTCGATGCACGCGCCGCGCCGCTGTGGCGGGCGCTGCTGGCGAAGTCGCACGCCATGGTGCTGCCGGACACCGGCCATTCGCCGGCGACGGAGCAGCCGGAGCGCGTCGCCAGCGACTACGTCCGCTTTCGCGACTCGATGTAGGAGCGCGATCACGCGCCGGCCAGGCGGCCGATGACCTCGCGCAGCACCTGCCGCATCTCGGTGAAGCCGCGCGAGCTCGGCAACCAGTCGAGCGACGGGCTGTCCTGGACGCGGGCGAGCCCCATCGGCGCAGCCTCGATCCGCAGGTCGGGGCCGGCGGCGTCGACGAAGGCGCGCATCGCCCGCGGCATGTGATAGCCGTGGGTGACGAGCACGATGTGCCTGATGCCCGCAGGCTGCAGGATGGCGACGGTGCGGCTCGCGTTCTCGCGCGTGTCGCGCGACTCTTCCTCGAGCCAGCGGAGGGGACGGTTGAACTCCTCGGCCGCGATCCTGGCGGCGACCCGCGCCTCGGTGGTCGAGCCGCGCTGCGCCCAGCCGACGCCGCCGGTGAAGGCGATCGGTGCGCCGGTCTGGGCGGCGAGCCAGACGCCGTAGCGAAGCCGCTCCAGCGACGGCTGGTGCAGGCTGCTGACGCCGTACTCGGGGGCGAAGGGCTCGGTGCCGGCGCCGAGGATGACGATCGCGACCGGCTTCCTGGCCTGGATGTCGTTGCGCAGCTCGCGCACACGGTCGAAGCTCAGCGCCGCCGGTGGTTCCAGCAGCACCTGCAGCATGAAGCGCGCCGCGCCGGTGCAGGCGGTGAGCCACAGCATCACGACGCTGAACAGGATGAGCAGCCAGCCGAGCCCGCGTCGCGGCAGGATCAGGCGCGCACCCAGAAGCGTCGTGAGCAGGAAGGGGGCCGGGGGCAGCAGCAGGGCGGCGAGCACCGGCTTCCACGGCTCGAGCCCGAGCAGGGCGAAGTAACTGTTCAAGGCCTTCCATCCCAGCCGGACCCGGCGCGGCGATTGTGCCGGAGCAGGTCGCGTGCCACGGCGTCCATTGCGCCGGCGAGGCATCATCGTGGACCGACGCAGGAAGGCTTCCATGAGCGACAAGGCGCAGCGCTTGCGGGATCAACTGATCCGCAACTTCGACGAGATCGGCAAGGAGCGCGAGCTTCGCCCGCCCCTCTACGACACCCTCTGTGCGCGGCTCGGCACGGGCACGGCGGCCCGCGGCCTCGGCATCAGCATCGACATCGTCGCCTCCGGCAAGCGCGGCTGTCCCTACCACCTGCACCATGCGCAGGAGGAAGCCTTCGTCGTCCTCGAGGGGCACGGCAGCTTGCGCGTCGCCGGCGAGATGCTCGAGCTGAAGGCGGGCGACGTCGTCTTCATCCCGCCCGGGCCCGACTACCCGCACCAGATCGTCAACACCTCGGACGCGCCCCTGAAGTACCTGTCGATCAGCACCCGCGAGAGTCCCGAGGTGGTCGAGTACCCGGACTCCGGAAAGTACCTGGCCACCGCCGGTGTCAGCGGTCCATCGCGCTTCGTTCGCATGGCCAGGCTGCAGGACGATCTCGACTACTGGGAGGGCGAGCCTTGATCGCCCGCGGCCTGCGGCGCGCCTAAGATCGCGCCATGTACGGACCGGGCCAGAGCGCGAGACGCGCGGCGCGACGCTTCCGCTTCGCCGTCGCGCTGGCGGCGGTGCTGGCGATCTTGCAGACACTCGGCCTCCTGCACCGCGTCGCTCACCTCGGGCACGTGCAGGGCGGCGGGCCGGCCGCGGCCCTGGTCGGCGGAAACGCGGTGCCCCGGGAGCCGGCGCCTCTGCAGGGGCTGTTCTCCGGGCACGTGGATGCGCGTGATTGCGTCCTCTTCGATTCCATCAGCCACGCCGATGGCGGTTGCGCCGAGGCCGCGACCGTGGCCGCGGCAGCGGTCCCGCTTTCGCCGCAGCAGGCCCGTGCGGCCTGGCACATCGCCGCGCTGGCCACGGGCTTCCGGGCCCGCGCACCACCCCGGGCTTCCTGACCCGAAACGTAGGCGTCGGCGCGGATTCCCTCGAATCCGAACTCCCGACGTCATCCGTTCTCCCGTGCCCTCCGGGGCGGTCAGGAAGCCAGATGCATCGCTCTTGCCTTTGCGCGCGCGTTCGCGCCGCCGTGTTCGTCGTCGGCGGCCTCGCCGGCGCGCCCCTGTCGTTCGCCCAGGCTGCAGCAGCGGCCAGCGCTCCCGACGGCCGCACTGCCGCGTCGGGCGCGGCGCGCTCGACCACCCTGCAGCCCGTCCTCGTGACCGGCAACCCGCTGCGCTCGAGCGAGATCGCCGCGCCGGTGGGCGTGCTCTCCGGCGACGAGCTCGTGCTGCGCCGTGGCAGCTCGCTCGGCGAGACCCTGAAGGGCCAGCCGGGGGTCGCGTCGACCTACTTCGGGCCGAACGCGAACCGGCCGACCATCCGCGGCTTCGACGGCGACCGCCTGCGGATCCTCAGCAACTCCGGCAGCTCGCTCGACGCTTCCAGTCTCAGCTTCGACCATGCCGTCGCGATCGACCCGCTGGCGGTCGAGCGCATCGAGGTCCTGCGCGGGCCTGCCGCCCTGCTGTACGGCGGCAACGCCATCGGCGGCGTCGTCAACGCCATCGACAACCGGATCCCGAAGTACGGCCTGGAGGGCGTCACCGGGAGCGCCGAGGCCCGCTTCGGCGGCGCAGAGCGCGAGCGCGGCGGCGCGGCGCTGCTGGAGGCGGGCAACGGCCGGTTCGCACTGCACGCCGATGCCTTCGGCCGCCGGACGTCCGACCTGCGCGTGCCGCGCTACACGCCGGTCGATGCCGAGGGCAACGCCCTCGAGGCCACGACGACGGTGCGCAACTCGGCGGCGCGCACCAGCGGCGGCGCGCTCGGCAGCTCGTACACCTTCGGCTCGGGCTACCTCGGCGCCTCGGTCGACCGCTACGACAGCCGCTACGGCGTCGTCGTCGAGGAGGACGTGGTCATCCGCATGAAGCGCGACCATGCCGCCGTCGCCGGCGAGGCGCGCGACCTGCCGGGCCTCTTCCCCACCGTCCGGGCCCAGGTCAACGACACGCGCTACCGGCACCAGGAAGTCGAAGGCAGCGGCGCGGTCGGCACGACGTTCAGGACCTCGGGCACGGAGCTGCGCCTCGAGGCCGAGCACGCACCGGTCGGTCCACTGAAGGGGGTGATCGGCCTGCAGCTGGACCGGTTCGAGTTCTCCGCGCTCGGCGACGAGGCCTTCGTGCCGCGCACGAGGACGCGGCGCAGCGCGCTGTTCCTGGTCGAGCAGTTCGCGTCGCCGGTCGGAACCCTGAGCGGCGGCCTGCGCATCGAGCGGGCCCGGCTCGAGTCCGACGGCGACGCCGACCCGGCCGATGCGAGGTTCGGCCCGCCGCTCGAGCGCAGCTTCACGCTGCGCAGCGCCTCGATCGGCAACGTCGTTCGCCTCACGCCGCAGTGGAGCCTGACCACAAGCTTCAGCACGACCGGTCGGGCGCCGACCTACTACGAGCTGTTCGCGAACGGCGTGCATGCGGCCACCGGCACCTTCGAGCGCGGCGACAGCTCGCTCGGCGCCGAGCGCGGCAACAACGTCGACCTCGCGCTGGAGTGGAAGTCGGGCCCCGACCGCCTGCGCGTCGGCGCCTTCGCGGCCCGCTTCTCGCGCTACATCTCGCTCGAGGCGACCGGTGCCACCGTCACCGTGACCGCCGACGACGGCAGCAGCGAGGATCTGCCCGAGTACGCCTTCCGGGCCGTGCGGGCGAGCTTGTCGGGGCTGGAGGTCGAAGCCAGCCGGCGCCTGCTCGCCGGCGCCTGGACGCTGGACGCATCGGGAAAGCTCGACTACGTCCGGGCCAGCAACCGCGACAGCGGCGAACCTTTGCCGCGGATCGCGCCCTTGCGCGCCACCGTGGCGCTCGATGCCGGCTACGGGCCATGGTCAGGCCGCGTCGAGGTCGAGCACGCGGCGCGGCAACGGCGCGTCCCGTCGTACGACACCGCAACCGCCGGCTACACGCTCGTCAACCTCGTCGCCAGCCGCAGCTTGAAGCTCGGCGGCTTCGACGCCTACGCGTTCCTGAAGGCGAGCAACGTCGGCGATCGGCTGGCCTACAGCGCGACCTCGGTCCAGACCGTCCGCGGTCTGTCGCCGCTGCCGGGACGGGCCTTCAAGGCGGGCCTGCGCGTGACGTTCTGAGTAAGGGGAGCCGAAGGTCTCGATCGCGATCGGGCCGCAGTCCTCGGGGCGTGCGTCAGGGCGCCAGCCGCTCGCGGATCCAGCTTCCTGCCTCGCTGCGATAGCGCAGCCGGTCGTGCAGGCGCGACTTGCGGCCCTGCCAGAACTCCCAGGCCGAGGGCTGCAGGCGATAGCCGCCCCAGTGCGGCGGCCGGGGCGGGCGGAGCAAGAACCGCGCGCCGTAGGCGGCGGCGTTGGCGATGAGGGTCGCCCGCGACGGGATGACCCGGCTCTGCGGCGAAGCCCAGGCGCCGATGCGCGAGTCGAAGGGCCGCGAGTCGAAATAGGCGTCGGACTCCTCGGCCGCCACCTTCTCGACCCGGCCCTCGATACGGACGACACGCTCGAGTTCGACCCAGTGGAACTGCAGCGCCGCGGCCGGGTTCGCCGCCAGCTCCTGGCCCTTGCGGCTCTCGTAGTTGGTGAACCAGACCAGGCCGCGCGCGTCGAAGCCCTTGACGAGGACGATCCGCGTCGACGGGCGCCGGTCGGCGCCGACCCTGGCCAGCGTCAAAGCGTTCGGCGCGGGCAGCTTGGCCTCGATCGCCAGCGTCAGCCACGTCTCGAACTGGCGCAGCGGGTCGGGGTCGGAGGCGGCTTCGTCGAGCTCGGCCAGCTCGTAGCTCTTGCGCAAGGCAGCGAGGTCGGTCATCGGCCGAGTATAGAAACGCCGCGGGATTTTCCGGCAACGAGCCGCTCGCGTGCACTCCGTATGTCCTTAGGTGGAAGGCCTTACGTAGACCTACCACTTACCCAACGGCCCCCGGACTCCCATCCTCGGCCCATGGCGGACAGCACGGCAGTGATCGTTCTGGCGGCGGGCAAGGGCTCGCGGTTCCAGGCAAGCGAAGGCGGCGAGGGCGGCGCGCACAAGCTCGCCCAGCGGCTCGGCGACTCCAGCGTGCTCGCGCGGACGCTGGCCAACGCGCTGTCGAGCCGGCTTTCCGTCGTCGTCGTCACGACCGAAGCGTTCGCCGACGTGGCGCGCCGCAGCGTCGCCGCGCGCGACGTCGTTGTCCTGCCCGAGGTCGGCAGCGGCGATGCCGGGCCGCTCGGCATGGGCGTCTCGATCGCCGCCGGCGTCGGTGCCCGGCCGCATGCCGCCGGCTGGCTCGTCCTTCCCGGCGACATGCCCCTGGTCCAGCCGACCACGCTGCAGGCCGTCGCGCGTGGGCTCGAGCACCACTCGGTGGTCTACGCCCAGTACCGTGGCCGGCGCGGCCATCCGGTCGGCTTCGCCGCCGAGCTGTACTCCGAGCTCGTCGGGCTCGGCGGCGATGAAGGGGCGCGCCGCCTGATCGCCCGCTATCCGGCGTTCGGGGTCGAGCTCGACGATCCCGGCATCCTCGTCGACATCGACACCCCCGGCGACCTCGAGGCGGTGCGGCGCGACATCGCCGCACCGCACTCAGGCATCGGCGTCATGCCGTAGAGCGTGGCGTTCGGCGAGGGCGACCAGCCGTTCGACGTCGCGATCGCGGATGCCGCACTTGCGCAGCGACCGCGCCGTCTCGACCAGGTAGGCGAGGGTGCTGCCGTAGCGACCGTTGGCGGTGCGCAGGATGTCGAGCATGCGGTCGTCGGGCAGCGCGCCGGTGTGACTCGGGCTCTTGCGGCTCAGCGTGAATGCCAGGCCCCGCACGGTGCCCAGCGACGTGCGGCAGGCCAGCCACTTGGGGTCGTAGACGCCGTTAGGCATCTCCCGTCCCCACAGGCGGCGCAGCTCGGCCTCGACGCGGGACTGCTCGACCCGGTAGACGCGGCCGCGGCAACAGCCGCCGCGGACGAGGGCGAACACCAGGCCCGGACATTCCGGCGTGCCGCGGTTGACGCGCGAGCGCATGGCGAGGGCGCGGTGCCAGCCGTAGACGGTCGCCGGCCGGTCCTCGACCGATTCGAACTCCGGGCGCCAGATCAGCGAGGCGTAGCCGAAGACCCAGATGTCGCCGCGGCCGCCCCAGTCTCGCAGAGCGTGATCAAGCAGACGCTCGGGGGCGCGTGCATCGCTCGTGACGGGGGTCGCGGAAGGCATGGCCACCTAGAATGCCCCAGCACGGGGGAGGCCCGGTGCCAGAGGGACGACCATGAGCGGAAGCATGCCGGTGCAGCGGAATTCGTCACGGACCGTGGTCATCGCGGCGGTGGCCTTGCTCATCGTGATCGCCATTGCAGGAATCGTGCTCGCCGGCCGTTCCGGCACGGCCGCTCCGGGTGCGGCCACGCCTGCCGCGACCGCGCCCACCGCTTCAACGCCGGCGGAAGTCGCCGGGCCGACATCCGGGCCGAACGAAGTCGTGTTCGCCCCCGGCTCGGACAAGCTGCCGACGCAGTCGTCGGAATCGATCGCCCGATTCAGCGAGGGTGCACGCGGCGTCGGCGGCATGGTCCGCATGAGCGCGCGCTACCTCACCGGCGCCGACAAGGCCAAGGACCTGGAGCTGGCCAGGGCCCGCACCGCCGCGGTCCGCCATGCGCTGCAGGCCAACGGCGTGAAGGCCGAGCAGATGCAGGTCGAGCTGGTCGAGATGCCCGCGGGCTCGCTGAGCGACAAGGACGCCAACCGGGTCGAGCTGGCGCTGCGCTGACGGCCGAGCCGAACCCGGGCAAGATCGCCGCATGAAGCAGGCGATCGTCGACGTTACCGGCCGCATCCGCGAGCGCAGCGCCGCCGGGCGACAGGCTTACCTGGCCGGCGTCGACGCCATGCTGGACCGGCCGCGCGGCCCCGACCGGCTCGGCTGCGCCAACCTGGCGCACGCCGTCGCGGCGCTGCCGGCCGAGGGCAAGCTGCGCATCGTCGCCGAGCGCGCGCCCAACATCGGCGTCGTCACCGCCTACAACGACATGCTCTCGGCGCACCAGCCGTACGAGGGCTTCCCGGCGGTGATCCGCGAGGCCGCGCACGAGCTCGGCGCGACCGCCCAGGTGGCGGGCGGCGTGCCGGCGATGTGCGACGGCGTGACGCAGGGCCGGCCGGGCATGGAGCTCAGCCTCTTCTCGCGCGACAACATCGCCATGGGCACCGCCATCGCCCTGTCGCACGACGTCTTCGACGCCGCCCTCCTGCTCGGCATCTGCGACAAGATCGTGCCGGGGCTGCTCATCGGCGCCCTCCACTTCGGCCACCTGCCGTGCGTCTTCGTCCCTGGCGGGCCGATGTCGAGCGGCTTGCCGAACGCCGAGAAGACGCGGGTTCGCGAGCAGTTCGCGCAAGGCCAGGTCGGCCGCGACGCGCTGATGAGTGCCGAGTCGGCGTCGTACCACGGGCCCGGGACCTGCACCTTCTACGGCACCGCCAACAGCAACCAGATGCTGCTCGAGGCGATGGGGCTGCACGTGCCCGGAGCCGCCTTCGTCCACCCGCACGCCGACCTGCGCCGCTCCCTGACCCGCGAAGCGGTCCGCCTGGTGCTGGCCAACAGCGGCTGGCAGGCCGCGGCCGGCGCCGGCCCGGCCCGGCTGCAGCCGATCGGCCGCCTCGTCGACGAGCGTGTCATCGTCAACGCCATGGTCGCGCTGCTGGCGACGGGCGGCTCGACCAACCACCTGATCCACTGGGTCGCGGTCGCCCGCGCCGCCGGCATCCGCATCGACTGGACCGACTTCGCCGAGCTCTCGCGCGTGACGCCGCTGCTGGCCCGTGTCTATCCGAACGGCGCTGCCGACGTCAACCAGTTCCAGGCCGCGGGCGGCCCGGGATTCGTCATCCGCGAGCTGCTCGACAGCGGCGGCATGCATGCAGACGTCGCGACCGTGTCCGCGGGCGGCCTCGCCGACTACGCGCGGATCCCCGAGCGCACCGGGGGCCGCCTCGTCTGGGCCGACCTGCCGGCAGCAAGCGGCGACGCCGACGTCGTGCGGCGGGCGGCGCAGCCGTTCAGCGAGGAGGGCGGGCTGAAGCTCCTCGAGGGCAACTGCGGCCGCGCCGTCATCAAGACCTCGTCGGTGCCTGCCGACCGGCTCGTCATCGAAGCGCCGGCCGTCGTCTTCGACTCGCAGGAGGCGATGCTGCAGGCGTTCGTCGACGGCGAGCTGGAGCGCGATTTCGTCGCCGTCGTCCGCTTCCAGGGGCCGCGCGCTAACGGCATGCCCGAACTGCACAAGCTGACGCCGGCGCTCGGCGCGCTGCAGAAGAAGGGATTCCGCGTCGCCCTGCTCACCGACGGCCGCATGAGCGGTGCGTCGGGCCAGGTTCCGGCGGCCATCCACGTCAGCCCGGAG
>NZ_JANODC010000350.1:0-1567 GCF_031412495.1 Rhizobacter sp.
CCATGCCTTCGCCACGCACCTGCTCAACCACGGCGCCGACCTGCGCGCGGTGCAGATGCTGCTCGGCCACGCCGACATCACGACGGCGACGATCTACACCCACGTCGCCCGCGAGCGCCTGAAGCAGCTGCACGCGATGCACCACCCGCGCGGCTAGCCGTGGGGCTCGGCGACGCGCCGGGATGACCCGCAGCCGCGCCCGCGGGCGTAGCTTGCAGAATGCGGCGATGCACCCGGGCTCCTCCATCGGCATCGTCGGCGTCGGCAACATGGGCGGCGCGATGGCGCTGCGCCTGCTCGAGCGCGGCCACGAGGTCCATGTTCACGATGTCGACGCGGCGCGCGAGGTGGCGGCGCAGAAGCACGGCGCGCGCGTCGGCGCCTCGGCCGCGGCGCTGGCCGCGTCCTGCCGGCTGCTCGTCGTCGCGGACGTCGATGCGCCGCAGACGGAAGCAGTGCGGTTCGGCGCCGGCGGCGCCGCCGCGGCGATGGGGCAGGGCGGCTGCGTGATGCTGTGCCCGACCCTCGGCCCGGACAGCACGGAGCGGTTCGCGGCGGAGCTGGCCGGGCGCGGCATCGACTGCATCGATGCGCCGATGTCGGGCGGCCCGGCGCGGGCGCGCGACGGCAGCATGAGCCTGATGGTGGCGTGCGCCGACGCCCTCTTCGAGCGCCATCGCCCGGTGCTCGAAGCGCTCTCGTCCCGGCTCTTTCGCGTCGGCGTCCGCCCCGGCGACGGCGCCCGAACCAAGCTCGTCAACAACCTGCTCGCGGCGATCAATCTCGCCGGCATGGCCGAGGCGCTCGCCTTGGCCGAGCGCGTCGGCCTCGACCCCGGCCGCACGCTGGCGGTGATCGAGCAGTCGAGCGGGCAGAGCTGGATCGGCAGCGACCGCATGCACCGCGCGCTGGCCGGCGACCTGGCGCCGCGCGCGCACACGAGCCTGCTCGCCAAGGACGCTCGCCTGGCGCTGGCGATGGCTGCCGCGCAGGGCTTCGTGCCGGCGCTCGGCGCCGTGGCGGGGGCAGCGTTCGCGCAGGCGTGTGCGGCCGGCTACGCGGACAGCGACGATGCCAGCCTGCTCGAGATGTCGAGGACCACCGTCAACCGATGAACCGCCTTCGACTGCTGGTCCACCTGCGCCGCAATCCGTCGGCCATCCTTCTCGTGGCGCAACTCCTCGCGCTGCTGCTCTACCCGTTCTTCGAGGCCACCGAGGCCGGGCGCATCGCCCTCGGCATCTTCGGCATCCTCGTTCTCATCCTGACCATGCGGATGGTTCGCCAGACCCCGTTTGTCACCTGGCTCGGCATGGGCATCGCCCTGCCGGCCGTTGCCCTGCTGCTGCTGCAGATGCGTTTCACGTGGCCGCAGCTCACCGCCTGGTCGGCGGGACTGGAGTCCTTGTTCTACTTCTATGCCGCGGGGAGCCTCATCGCCTACATGCTCGCGGATCGCCACGCCACCACCGACGAGCTGTTCGCGGCCGGATCGACCTTCACCCTCCTGGCCTGGGCCTTCGCGTATCTGTTCCTCATGATCCAGGCGGTGGACCCGTCGGGCAGC
>NZ_JANODC010000351.1:0-2151 GCF_031412495.1 Rhizobacter sp.
CACCGACATCAACCTGTGCGCGCTGTCGACCGGCGAGGCGGCGACGCACCTCGACCTCGACGACGCCTGGTACGTGAAGATCGCGCAGGGCCCGGACCACCTGGCGCTGCTGCGCCGCCTGGCCTTCCGTTCGATGGTCACCGTGCCGGTGCGCTTCCGCGACGAGACGATCGGCGCCCTGACGCTCTTCATGGGCCGCTCGGGCCGCCAGCACACGGCCGAGCACGTGCAGTCGGCGCACGACCTGGCGGCGCTCGCCGCCGCGGTCGTCGCCAACGCGCGCCTGCTCGAGCGCTACGCGCGCTCGCAGACGGCGCTGCAGACGAGCGAGGCCCGGCTGCGCCTGGCCATGGCGGCGGCGGACCTCGGCACCTGGGAGTGGGAGATCGCCGAGGACCGCGTCAGCTGGTCGGAGGCGGTGTATCGCCTGCACGGCGTCGCGCCGGGCGCGTTCGGCGGCACGGTCGCCGACTTCGCCAGGCTGGTGCACCCCGAGGACCGGCCTCGGGTCCAGGCGCAGATCGAGTCGGCGCTGGCCAGCGACACGGCGTACGAAGCCGAGTTCCGCGTCGTGTGGCCCGACGGCACGGTGCACTGGCTGGCGACGCGCGCCCACCTGCAGCGCGACGCCGCCGGCCGGCCGCTGCGCATGGCGGGCGCGACCTACGACGTGACCGAGCGCGTCCAGCTGCTCGCCGCCGAGCGCGCCGCCCGCGCCGAGGCCGAGTCGGCGCGGCATCGGCTGGAGCTGCTGGCCGCCGCCAGCCAGCTGCTCTCCGGCTCGCTCGAGCCGAAGGTGACGCTGCGCCGCCTCGGCGAGATCCTGACGCCTGCCGTCGCCGACTGGTGCCGGATCGACCTGATCGATGCAGAGGGCCAGCTGGTCCGCGGCCTCGCCTACCACTCGGACCCGGAACGCGAGCGGATCGCTACCGAGGCGATGCTGCGGCTGAAGGGCCGGCCGGACACCGTCGGCTCCATGGCCTGGTGCGTGCGCACCGGGCAGAGCCATACCGCCAACTTCGGCACGCCGGGGAACCTCGCCTCCACCGGAGACCCGGCGCTGCTGGAGTTCGCCCGTCTCATCGGCATGCACGCCGTGTCGATCACGCCCCTGGTCGCGCGCGGCCGGACCCTCGGTGCGCTGGCCGTCCTGCAGGCGGAATCGGGCCGCTCCTTCGGCCCCGACGACGCCGCCCTGCTCGCCGACGTGGCCCAGCGTGCCGCCTTGGCCATCGACAACGCGCGGCTCTATTCCGAGGCCGAGTCGGCACAGCGCCAGGCCGAGCTCGCCAACCGCGCCAAGGACGAGTTCCTGGCCATGCTCGGCCACGAGCTGCGCAACCCGCTCGCCCCGATCGTCACCACGCTCAAGGTCATGGCACTGCGCGACGAGGGCGCCTTCCAGCACGAGCGGCGGCTGATCGAGCGGCAGGTCGGCAACCTGGCGCGCCTCGTCGACGACCTGCTCGACATCGCCCGCATCACGCGTGGCGACGTCCAGCTGCGGCGCGAGCGCGTCGTCGTCGCCGAGGTGCTGGCGCGTGCGGCCGAGATCGCCGCGCCGCTCGTCGAGGGTCGCCGCCACACGCTGAAGATGGCCTTGCCGCCCCCCGAGCTGTGCCTCGATGCCGACGCCGGCCGCATGAGCCAGGTCTTCGCGAACCTGCTGACCAACGCCGCCCGCTACACGCCCGAAGGCGGCACGATCGAGGTCGGCGCCGGGCGCGACGGCGACGCCTGCGTAGTGACCGTCGCCGACGACGGCCAGGGCATCGAAGCCGAGCTGCTGCCGCGCATCTTCGACCTGTTCGTGCAGGGCCGGCAGGGGCCGGACCGCGCCCGCGGCGGCCTCGGCGTCGGCCTGGCCCTGGTCCGCAACCTGGTCGCGCAGCACGGCGGCACCGTCTCCGCGCACAGCGACGGCCCCGGCCGGGGCAGCCGCTTCGAGGTGCGCCTGCCCCTGGCCGACGCACCGCCCGCAAGCGCCGCCGCACCCGCGGCCGGCGCCGACGACAAAGGGGCAGCGAAGGCAGCGCCGCGGCGCGCACGCGTCATCGTCGTCGACGACAACGAGGACGCCGCCGAGGCGCTCGCCGCCTTCCTGTCGATGGAGGGCTGCGATGCGCGCGTCGCCACCGATCCCGCCGA
>NZ_JANODC010000352.1:0-3062 GCF_031412495.1 Rhizobacter sp.
CGCGCCGTCGCCGAGCCGATCCCGGTGCGCGAGTGGATCAGCGTCGATGCCGGCCAGCCGGCGCGGCTGCTCGGCTTCGACCGGGCCCTCGTCTTCGTCGTCGTCGCCCTGCTCTCGCTCGGCCTGGTGATGGTCTACAGCGCGTCGATCGCGATGCCCGACAACCCGCGCTTCGCCCGCTACACGCCGACCTTCTTCCTGATCCGGCACCTGTCGTCGCTCGCCATCGCCGTGGTCGCTGCGCTGGTCGTGGTGCAGATCCCGGTGTCGATCTGGGAAAAGCTCTCGCCCTGGATCTTCGTCGCCTCGCTGCTGCTCCTGGTCGTCGTGCTGCTGCCCTTCGTCGGCAAGGGCGTGAACGGGGCGCGGCGCTGGATCCCGCTCGGCATGATGAGCTTCCAGCCCTCGGAGCTGACCAAGCTGGCGATCGCGCTCTACGCCGCCGGCTACATGGTGCGGCGGATGGACGTGAAGGAGAACTTCTTCCGCGCCGTCGTGCCGATGGCGATCTCGATCGCGGTCGTCGGCCTGCTCCTGCTCGCCGAGCCGGACATGGGCGCCTTCCTGGTGATCGCGACGATCGCCATGGGCATCCTCTTCCTCGGCGGCGTCAACGGCCGCATGTTCCTGCTCATCAGCGCGGTGCTGATCGGCGCCTTCGTGCTGATGATCAGCCTCAGCGAATGGCGGCGCGAACGGATCTTCGCGTACCTCAACCCCTGGGACGAGCGCTACACGCTGGGCAAGGCCTACCAGCTGTCGCATTCCCTCATCGCCTTCGGCCGCGGCGAGATCTTCGGCCAGGGCCTCGGCTCCAGCGTCGAGAAGCTGCACTACCTGCCCGAGGCGCACACCGACTTCCTGCTCGCCGTGGTCGGCGAGGAGCTCGGCTTCGTGGGCGTCGCCTGCGTCATCGTCGCCTTCTTCTGGCTGGCGCGGCGCCTGTTCCACATCGGCCGCCAGGCGGTGGCCCTCGACCGCGTCTTCGCGGGCCTGTTCGCGCAGGGCATCGGCATCTGGGTCGGCGGCCAGGCCTTCATCAACATGGGCGTCAACCTCGGCGTCCTGCCGACCAAGGGCCTGACTCTGCCGCTGATGAGCTACGGCGGCTCGGCGATCGTGATGACGATGATCGCCCTGGCCATCGTGATCCGGATCGACGTCGAGAACCGGCAGCTCATGCGCGGAGGCCGCGCATGACGGCGCGGCGGCACCTGCTCGTCATGGCCGCCGGCACCGGCGGCCACGTGATCCCGGGCCTGGCCGTCGCCAGCGAGATGCAGCGGCGCGGCTGGAAAGTTAGCTGGCTCGGCACCTATTCCGGGCTCGAGAACAAGCTGGTCCCGGCGGCCGGCATCCCGCTCGATCGCGTCGCCTTCAACGGGCTGCGCGGCAAGGGGCTGGTCGGCAACCTGCTCGGCGCGGCTCGGCTGCTGCTCGCCTTCCCGGCCTGCGCCCGGATCATCGCCCGCCGTCGCGCCGACGCCGTGCTCGGCATGGGCGGCTACCTGTGCTTTCCCGGCGGCTGGATGGCCCGGCTCGGCGGCAAGCCGCTCCTGATCGTCAACGCCGACGCCAAGCTCCTGCTCAGCAACAAGACGCTGCTGCCGGCGGCGCGGCGCATCGCCTTCGGCTTCGACGGTGCCTCCGGCATGCTCGCCGGCGGGCGCAAGGGCGTGGTCACAGGCAACCCGGTTCGCGCCGACATCGAGGGCATTCCCGATCCGCGCCAGCGCTTCATCGGCCGCAAGGGCCCGCTGAAGCTGCTCGTCGTCGGCGGCAGCCTCGGCGCGCGCGTTCTCAACGAGACGGTTCCGCAGGCGATCGCGCTCATGGCCCCGGCACGGCGGCCGCGCGTCGTGCACCAGACGGGCGCGGCGAACGAAGCCTCGGTTCGGGCCGCCTACGCGAAGGCCGGCGTCCTGGCCGAAGTCCTGCCCTTCATCGACGACATGGCGGCGCGCCTGATCGAGTGCGACGTCATCGTCTGCCGGGCCGGCGCCATCACCGTGAGCGAGCTCTGCGCGGCCGGAGTCGCGGCGGTGCTGGTGCCCTTCGTGGCGAGCACTACATCGCACCAGCGCGACAACGCCGCCTGGCTGGCGTCGCACCGCGGTGCCATCCACCTCGAGCAGTCGCAGCTTTCGCCGGCCAGGCTCGCCGAGGTGCTCGCCGGCCTCGAGCGCGAGGACATTCTCGAGATGGCGACCCGCGCCCGCTCGCTGGCCCGGCCGCACGCCGCCGCCCGCGTCGCCGACGAGATCGAGCTCATGGTGGCGGCATGACGCGCCTCGCCGCATCGGCCGGACGCCGGGCCGCCCCAAGGCCGGCCGCACCCCCTCGGGGGGCCGCGACCGAAGGGAGCGTGGGGGCTCCATGAAGCATGCCGTCAAGAACATTCACTTCGTCGGCATCGGCGGCGCCGGGATGAGCGGCATCGCCGAGATCCTGCACAACCTCGGCTACCGCGTCTCGGGCTCGGACCAGCACGCCAGCCCGACCACCCGCGCCCTGGCCAGGCTCGGCATCCGCGTCGCCATCGGCCACGACGCCGGTCACATCGCCGGTGCCGAGGCGGTGGTGACGTCGAGCGCGGTGAAGGGCGACAACCCCGAGGTCGTCGCCGCCCGCGCCGCCCGTATTCCGGTCGTGCCGCGCGCCGTCATGCTCGCCGAGCTGATGCGCCTCAAGCAGGGCATCGCCATCGCCGGCACGCACGGCAAGACGACCACCACCAGCCTCGTCACCAGCGTGCTCGCCGAAGCCGGCGTCGACCCGACCTTCGTCATCGGCGGTCGCCTCAATGCCGCCGGCGCCAACTCGCGCCTCGGCGCCGGCGACTACATCGTCGTCGAGGCCGACGAATCGGACGCCTCGTTCCTGAACCTGCTGCCGGTGATGGCGGTCGTCACCAACATCGACGCCGACCACATGGACACCTACGGCCACGACATCTCGCGGCTGAAGCAGGCCTTCGTCGAGTTCATCCACAAGATGCCGTTCTACGGCGCGGCCGTCCTCTGCACCGACGACCCCGGCGTGCGCTCGATCGTGCCGATGAT
>NZ_JANODC010000353.1:0-3447 GCF_031412495.1 Rhizobacter sp.
GTCGAAGTGGTGGTACTTGTCGACGCCGCGCACCAGCATCGCCGAGTCGCGCACCTTGGTCTGCTTGACGTGCGTCGGGATGTAGCGGATGGCCAGGCCGATGCGCCGGTCGTCGCTGCGGTTGGGCTCCGAGCCGTGCACCAGCTTGATGTGGTGCAGCGACATCTCGCCGGCCTGCAGGGGAATGCCGACGGCCTTCGAGGTGTCGACGTCGACCGCGATCTCCTGACCCCGCGAGAGCAAGTTGTCGCGGTGGAAGGTGTCCATGTGCGGCAGCTGGTCGATCTTGTGCGTGCCCGGGATGAACTGCATGTAGCCGTTCTGCGGGGTCACCTCGGTGAAGGCGACCCAGGCGGTGACGACGTCGTCCGGCTCGAGGCCCCAGTAGGTCGAGTCCTGGTGCCACGAGACGAACCCCGCGCTGCCGGGCTCCTTGATGAAGAAGTTGGTCGTCCAGCAGAGCAGGTCGGGGCCGAGCACGTCGGACACCGCGTCGAGGATGTTGTCGTTGTGCACCAGCTCATCTGCCCAGGTAAACAGCAGGTGTGTCTTGTGGCGCCAGTTCCCCTGCAAGGGCTGGCCCGCGAGCGCCTCGTGCGTCTCCAGGCAGGTGCGGTAGTGCCTGGCCTCGAGCGTGCTCAGCACGCGGAAGGGGAAGACGCAGCCATCGCGCTCGAAATCGCGGACTTGATCCTTGGTCAGGTGCATGCGAACCTCTCGTGGCTACGATATCACTGACATATTACAGCGCCACGGCGTCTCCCGCGAGCGATCCCTAGAAGCCCCGGGTGATGATCCGCTTGGCGAAATCTTCGGCGTAGTCGATCTGCCGGTCGCTGGCCATCGCCGCCTTCTCCTCGTCGCCGGTGGCCACGGCCTTGAGCAGGTCGGCATGCAGGCGCGCGACGACGACGACGTCGTTGAGCTCGCTGTAGTGCATGAAGTAGAAGCGCCGCGACAGCGTGTAGAGCGGGGCGATCGCCTGCTCCGAGAAGCGGTTGCCGGCGCAGTGGGCCATGAACTTCTTGGCGATGAAGTACTGACGCAGCATCTCGCGGACGTCGCCGGCCTTGCCCGCGGCGATGAGGGCGTGCGCCATCGTCGCCATGGCCTGCTTGTCCTCGGCAGCGGCGCGCCGCGCGGCACGAACGCTGATGAGGCGCTCGAGCTCGCGGCGGGTCTCCAGCACGAGCAGCTGCTCCTGCTCGTTGACCTCGGCGATCCGGATGCCGTGCCGGCGGATGATCACGACGAGGTGGTATTCGGCGAGGCGCTGCACCGCTTCACGCACCGGCGTCCGGCCGATGCCGAGCGCTTCGCTGAGCGCCGCCTCCGACCAGAGGCTGCCGGGCGGCAGCTGCAGGGTGACGATCATCTCCTCGAGCCTGTCGAACGCCTGCTCGGACAGGCTGCTCTTGACCCGCGGGGTACGAGGGGCTCGGTCTGGGGCAATCATCGCTGGGGCAGGCGGTGTGGCATGGTATCAATATATCTACCTATTGCGGCGTTCCGGAGCCGATGCCTCAATCGTGCATCGCCGGAGCTCCGCGCGATCCACCACGAAGGAGACAAGGCATGCAGAGACGCAGTTTGATCCGTGCCGCAGGCGCCATCGGCGCAGGCGCCGGCCTCCTTGGCGCACCCGCGGTCGGTCGTGCCCAGCAGGCGGCGAAATGGAAAATGCAGTCGATGTGGAGCTCGGCCGAGCTCACCTACAAGGTCTTCGAGGATCTGTGCGGCCGCATCAACAAGCTGTGTGGCGGCCGCCTGGAGATCACCCCCTTCGCCGCCGGCGCCGTCACCGGCGTGTTCGAGACGCTCGATGCCGTCTCGGCCGGCGTGCTGCAGGGCCACTCGTCGTGGTCCGGCTACTTCTCGGGCAAGGATCCCGGCCTCGCGGTGATCAGCGATTTCGTCTTCGGCTACCAGCACCCGTGGCAGGCGGAGGCCTGGTACTACCAGAAGGGCGGCCTCGACATGCTGCGAGAGGCCTATGCGAAGTACAACGCCTACCCCGTCGGCGTGAGCTGGTGGGGCGTCGAGTCGATCGTCGCCAAGAAGCCGATCAAGAGCATGAGCGACTTCAAGGGCGTCAAGTTCCGCTCGCCACAGGGCATGACGGCGGAGATCCTCACCAAGCTCGGTGCATCGATCGTCGTCCTGCCCGGCGGCGAGGTCTATTCCGCCCTCGACAAGGGCGTGGTCGACGCTGCCGACTGGGCCACCATCTCGATGAACCAGCGCATGGGCTTTCACGAGGTGGCCAAGTTCCCGGTCATCGTCGAGCACTCGATGCCCGTGCAGGAGTTCACTGTCAACATGGCGGCGTGGCGGGCCCTTCCCGACGACGTCAAGCTGCTCGTCTCGACCGCCGTCCGCGAATGGACCTGGGACCAGGTGCAGCGCGTGGCCGTGGAAGACGTGCGCGTGTTGAAGGAGCTCAAGCAGAAGGGCGTCGAGCGCATCCGCTGGGACGACGCCGAGATGCGCAAGATCCGCGAGCTGGCGCACAAGACCTGGGAGGACTGGTCCAAGAAGGGTCCCCTCGCGAAGCGCGCCTTCGACTCGCAGCTGGCCTGGCTGAGAGACCTGGGGCTGGTGGCGTGACATCGGCGGTGGGGCCCGGCGGCGTCCGCGCCGCCGGCTCGGTTGCGCCCGAGGCGCCCCGGGAGCCGCTGCCGCGGCAGCCCGGCTCGCGCGGGCCGCTGGCGCGCTTCTGCGCGGCCATCGACCGCCTGAACAAGTGGTCGGGCCTGTTCTGGGGCTTCACCGTCGTCGCCGTCACGCTGGCCGTGCTCTACGAGGTGATCGCCCGCACGACCTTCGGCGCCCCGACCCAGTGGGGCAACGAGACCACCATCTACCTCTCGGCGATGGCCTACCTGCTGGCGGGCGGCTATGCGCTGCTGCACCGACGGCACGTCCGCATCGACGTCCTCTACGAGCGGCTGGCGCCGCGCACGCGGGCCCGTCTCGACGCCTTCACCTTCCTGTTCTTCGTGGCCTATGTGGTGACGCTGATCTGGGCCGGCGGCACCGACGCCTGGAACTCGTTCCAGATCGGCGAGACCACGAGCACGCCCTGGAACCCGCCGATCTGGCCGGTGAAGATGGCCATCCCGCTAGCCGGCGTCCTTCTCCTGCTGCAGGGCTTTGCCAACTTGGTCCGCGACATGGGCTGGGTGCAGACGGACGTGCCGACATGAGCATCGAGTTCCTTTCGATCCTCTTCGTCGCGGTCTTCGCGGTCACCCTCCTTACCGGCCTCCCGCTCGCCTTCGCGACGGGCGCGGTGGCGGTCGTCTTCGCGGTCGTGCTGTTCGGGCTGCCGGGGCTGAACCTCATCGTCAGCCGGATGTTCACGCTGATGGGCAACTACGTGCTCGTCTCGGTGCCGCTGTTCATCTTCATGGCCTGCATCCTCGAGCGCGCCGGCATCGCCGAGGC
>NZ_JANODC010000354.1:0-3249 GCF_031412495.1 Rhizobacter sp.
AAGAGGAACTCGCGCAGCTCGGTGAAGAGGGTGATCGACAGGCGCAGCGCGCCGTAGGCGATGAGCAGCGCGACCGGGACGACGAGCACGCTGCCCGGATCGCCCGGCTGCAGCGCAAGGGCATCGACGAGGTTCTTCAGGACCAGCGGCACGCCGATGTTGGCGAGCTTGGCGGCGACCAGGCAGGCCAGCGCGATCAGCACCCGCCAGCGCCAGGCCCACACATAGGGCACCAGCTTTCTCAGCGTGCGCCAGTCGGAGCGCGGCACCGCGTCGCGCGCGCCGCCCACCGCAGCAGGCGGCGGCGTGGACAAGGTGGCAGGTCGCATCGGCGGGGGGACGGGGGAGTTGATGAAAGAATGGTCGCTGTTCGACGTGGAGCAATATGCCCGAGATTTCAAGCGAGCAGCTGCAGGCTGCGGGTGCCTCCGATGCACCGCTTCAGCTGCCCGACGACCGCCAGCTCGTCATGCGGGTCATGCCCATGCCCGCCGACGCGAACGGCAACGGCGACATCTTCGGCGGCTGGATCATGGCCCAGGTCGACCTCGCCGGCGCCGTCCTTCCGGCCAGGATCGCCAAGGGCCGGATCGCCACCGTCGCCGTCAACCAGTTCGTCTTCAAGCAGCCGGTCTCGATGGGCGACCTGCTCAGCTTCTACGCCAGGGTAGAGCGGATCGGCCGCACGTCGGTCACGGTCAACGTCGAGGTCTATGCGGAGCGCAACCCCGCCGACCTGCGCGTCGTGAAGGTGACGGAGGCCAACCTCACCTACGTGGCCATCGACGACGCGGGCCGGCCCCGGGCCCTGAACGGCGGCTGAGCGCCGCACGGCCGCTCCCGCCGATTGCGACCGGCCGGCATGAGCCAGCGTCAGGAAGGCGGCAGCAAGGCCTCGGGCCGCCTGTGGCAGATCGACGCCCTGCGCGGGCTGATGCTGGTGCTGATGACGATCACGCACGTGCCGACCCGCTTCGTTTCCCCGGTCGGGCAGCCGTTCGGCTACGTCTCGGCGGCAGAAGGCTTCGTCCTCCTGTCGGCCTTCATGGCCGGCTGGATCTACACCGAGAAGCAGCTGAAGAGCGGCGTGGAGGACATGCGCACGGCGTTCCTGAAGCGCGTCCTCAAGATCTACCTGAGCCAGGCGGCGCTGCTCTTCTTCCTCTTCTTCGTCGTCACGATAATCGGCCTGGTCATCGAGCAGGAAGCGGTCACGAACCTGGTCTCGTTCTTCCTGCGCGAGCCCGTGGCCGCGTTCGTCGGCGCGCTGCTGCTCGTCTACAACCCGCCGCTGCTCGACATCCTGCCGATGTACATCCTGTTCATGCTGGCCAGCCCGCTGATCCTGGTCACGGGCGCGAAGCACGGCTGGCTCGCTCTGCTGTCGGGCAGCGTCGGCCTGTGGCTGGCGGCGCAGTTCGGCCTCAGCAAGGCGCTCTACGAAGCCGTCGTGCACCTCACGGGCCTGCCGATCCCGCTGGCCGAGACCGGCGCCTTCCACATCGTCGCCTGGCAGCTGCTCTGGATGCTGGGGCTGTGGATGGGTGTCGCGCACGCCCGCGGCACGGCGGTGACCGTCTTCCCGAACTGGCTCGTCGCCTGCGCCGCGGCGGTCGCGGTCACCGGCCTCGTCTGGCGGCACGCGGTCGGGCAGGCGCCCTTCCTCGGCGACGTCGTCCTGAACATGCTCTTCGACAAGTGGCAGCTGGGGCCGCTGCGCCTCGTCAACCTGCTCGCCCTGGTGACCCTCGCCATCCACTTCGGTCCCTGGCTGTCCACGCACCTGCCTCGGCTGCGCGTCCTCGAGACCCTGGGTGCGGCGTCGCTGCCCGTGTTCTGCGCCCACCTGGTCATCGCCCTGCTCGCGCTGACCGTCTTCGGCGAGCCGACGCCCGCCCGGCCCTGGGCGCTCGACATCGGCATCCTGGCGACGTGCTTCAGCGTCCTCTACGTCGTTGCCCGCATCAGCGAGAGGATCGACCGGCACGCGGCACGCGTGCGCGCCGGCTTCGCCGCCCGCCGCGCCGAGCGGACACGGGCCCGCCAGGCCGCCGCCGGGCTCAGCGAAGGTGTTCGGCGACCGCCGCCTTCCAGAGAGCGTAGCCGGCGGCGTTGAGGTGCAGCGCGTCGGCCTGGAACAGCTCGGCACGCGGCCGGCCGGCCCCGTCGATCATCTTCGTGTAGACGTCGACGTAGTCGAGCCCGGGATGGCGCCTGGCGTGGTCGCGGATCAGCTCGTTGGCCTGGATCGCCGCCGGCATGAGCGCCTCGCGGGCCGGGCTGGGCTTGATCGAGATGTAGACGATGCGGCTGTCGGGCAGCGCCTCGCGCACGCGGTCGACGAATTCGGTGTAGCTCGCCAGCACGCCCTGCGGCGTCGCGCCCTCGGCGAGGTCGTTGTCGCCGGCGTACACGACGACCGTCCGCGGCTGGTAGGGCAGGACCAACTGGGCGACGTAGCGGGCGCAGTCCGAGAGGCGCGAGCCGCCGAAGCCGCGCTTGACGATGGTCACCGTCCCGAACTCGCGCTCGAGATCGTTCCAGAGGCGGATCGACGAGCTGCCGACGAAGACCACGCCGCCCGGGGCGGGCGCGCGGTCGCGGTCGCTGGCGGCGAACCCTTCCAGACTCTCGCGCCAGCGCGACTCGACGGCCGGGGCGCCGGGCCGCATCTCGATCGAGGCCTTGCGCAGCGTCTGCGCGTGCAGGGGCGACACCGCGCCGAGGGCCAGGCCGAACACCGCGACGGCGGCGCGCATGCGGCGACGGGCGCGCACGTGAACGTGGTCCTTGCCCGGGCTGCGGGCCTGCTTGCGAAGCTTGCGGTGGCTCATGGCGACATTTTCGCAAAGCCGAAGCCCTGTGACACGGCACGGTCTTCTCGGGCACAAACCCGCTGCGGCGCCCGCATCCGGCGCGCTACATTGGTGCGCCGGCGA
This sequence comes from Rhizobacter sp., assembly GCF_031412495.1. Taxonomy (GTDB): domain Bacteria; phylum Pseudomonadota; class Gammaproteobacteria; order Burkholderiales; family Burkholderiaceae_C; genus Schlegelella_A. The sequence goes on from NZ_JANODC010000354.1 coordinate 2,940, forward strand.
GAAGACGGCGGCAGTCGCAGACCACCCTGGAGACACCATGACCCTCTTCGCACCCGGCCGGCGCCGCTTCAACGGCCGGCTCGTCGCCGCCGGCGCGGCCCTGGCCCTGCCCGCGGCCCAGGCCCAGACCTGGCCGGCCCGGCCGATCCGCGTCGTCGTGCCGTACACCCCGGGCGGCTTCACCGACGTGACGGCGCGCCTCATCGCGCAGAAGCTCCAGGAGCGGCTCGGCCAGACGTTCGCGATCGACAACAAGCCGGGCGCCAACAGCATCATCGGCGTCGACCTGATCGCCAAGGCGCCGCCCGAC
>NZ_JANODC010000355.1:0-3785 GCF_031412495.1 Rhizobacter sp.
ATCGAGCGACGCGTCGGTGCGGAGCCCGAGCGACTCGGCGCGGGCGAACGAGCAGTCGATCGGCCAGCGGGCGAACTGCGCTTCGATCTGCGGCTGCGGATCGTGGCGGACGCGCGCCGCGGCGGCCGGGTCGACGCGGCCCATGGCCGCGACGATGTCGGCGACCGAGACCGCCAGAGACGGCGCCGTGACGGCGCGGTCGGCACCCAGCCTGGTGGCGTCGACGTCGGCCAGGCGGAGCAGGTTGACCACCGCGCTGCGCAGCGACGTGATCCAGATCGTCGCCGCCGGGCCGACCGGGCAGACGTAGTCGCGGCCGGAGAGCGGTTCGCGGATCAGGTCGCTGTTGAAGGCGGAAAGGGCGCCGTTCGGCGCCGAACGGCGGACGACGACGCCCGCCAGGCGCAGCGAGCGGCCGTCGACGTCGCCGCGCCGACTCGCGTCGTCGATCAGCAGCTCGCTGGTGCGCTTCTGCATGCCGTAGCTGAGCGAGGGTGCCGGCACCGTCGCGTCGTCGATGCGCGCGGGCAGGGGCACGCCGAAGACGGCGATCGAACTGGCATAGACGAGGCGCGGCAACGGGCCGCCCCGCTCGACCTGCAGGCGGCACCGGCGGAGCAGCAGGGTGGTCGAACCGACGTTGACGCGGTGCCCGCCGGCGTAGTCCGCCTCCGTCGCGCCGCTAGGCAGGCCGGCGAGGTGGAAGATGCGGTCGACCCGGCGCGCGAACAGCCCGGCGACGTGCCCGGGGTCGGCGATGTCGCCGTCGCGGCGGTCGGTCGCGCGGACCTCGTGCGCGCTGGCGAGTGCGGCGACCAGGGCGCTGCCGATGAAGCCGTCCGCACCGGTGACCAGGATCCGCATTCAGGCCCCGCCGCTGCCGGCCGTGATCTCGGTCTTCGCCATCCGCTCGACCCAGCGCGCCAGCTCGCTGACGCTGGCGTCGGGCGCGGCGTCCAGCGCGGCGGCGCGCCACAGCTCCTGGCCGACGGCCGAGAGCGGTGCCGGCACGTTCTCGCTGCGCGCCAGCTGCATGGCGATGCCGATGTCCTTGACCATCAGGGCGAGCTTGAACGGGTCGTCGAAGCTGCGGCTGATGACGCGCTGGCGAAGGTGCGTCTGCGAGACCCACGACATCCCGGTCGAGCGGTCGAGCACGTCGACCATCGCCGACGGATCGAGCCCGTAGCGCTTGCCGATCGCCAGGCCCTCGGTGACGGCGAGCAGGTTCATCGCCGTGACCAGGTTGTTGAGGCACTTCATGGCATGGCCGGCGCCGAGCGGCCCGAGGTGGAACACCTCCTTGCCCATCACCGCCAGCAGCGGGCGGACGCGCTCGAGGTCCGCGCTCGCGCCGCCGCACATGAAGACCAGCTCGGCGGCCTCGGCGCCCCACTGCGCGCCCGAGACCGGCGCGTCAACCATGGCCACGCCGGCTGCGCCGAGCAGGCGGCCGGACTCCTCGGTCAGCCACGGCTCCGACGAGGACGTGTCGAGCAGCAGCGAGCCGGGTCGCAGCCCCTCGAGCAGGCCGTGCCGGCCGACGACGAGCTCGCGCACGACGCTGCCGTTCGGCACCATCGTGACGACGACGTCGCACTCCGACGCGAGCGCCGCTGGCGTCGGCGCGACCCGGGCGGTGCGCAGCGAGGCGGCGATCTCCTCGGCGAGGCCGGCGGCGCGGTCGTGGAGGATCACGGCGTGACCGGCGGCGGCGAGGTGCGAGACCATCGGCCGGCCCATGACGCCGAGGCCGATGAAGCCGAGGGTGGCGCTGGCGGAAGGCATGACGTTCAGGGTTAACGAGAGCGCGGCCGGTCGGTGCCAGCCGGCAAGCTACTGTGCCGACGGCCGCCCGGAGCGTCGGAGAACGATACACTTTTCGCTGCTTTCGGCCCGCGCGCCTCAGGAGACGATCCCTATGAAGTCAATTCGCATCATCGCTTCGCTGGCTGCGGCCATCGTTCTCGCCGGCTTCGGCGCCGGCGCCTCGGCGCAGACGACGTTGACGATGTCCAGCTGGGTCCCGCCGACGCACTCGCTGACGCGCGACGTGCTCGCCGCCTGGGCCCAGAACGTCGAGAAGGCGACCAACGGCCGGGTCAAGTTCACCATGCTGCCGAAGCATCCGTCGGCGCCGCAGGGCACCTTCGACGCCGTGCGCGACGGGCTCGTCGACGTCTCCTTCGTGACCGCCAGCTACACGCCGGCGCGCCATCCGCTGCCGCTCATGGCCGAGCTGCCGGGCGCGGGCGCGACCGCCGAGATCAACTCGGTCGCCTTCTCGCGCATCCACTGGAAGTACTTCCAGCCGGTCAACGAATACAAGGGGGTGAAGCTGCTCGGCGTATTCACGCACGGGCCGGGCCAGATGTTCACGGTCAAGAAGCAGGTCACCTCCGTCGCCGACCTCGCCGGCATGAAGATCCGCAGCGGCGGCGGCATCTCGGAAGCGGCGGCCCGGGCCCTCGGGGCTTCGCCGCTGGTCAAGCCGGCGCCCGAGTCCTACGAGCTGCTGTCGTCGGGCGTCGCCGACGGCACCTTCTTCCCGAGCGAATCCATCAAGTCCTTCAACCTCGACAAGGTCGTCAAGTACGCGACCTACTTCCCGGGCGGCTTCTACTCGTCTTCGTTCGGCTTCTTCATGAACGAGGACAAGTGGAACAAGCTGCCGAAGCAGGATCAGGACGCGATCCTGTCCGTCTCCGGCGAAGCGCTCGCAACGCTGGCGGGCCGCTCGTGGGACACCGCCGACCGCGGCGGCATCGACGCCCTCAAGGCGGCCAATGTCAGCATCATCGAAGCCAGCCCGGCTTTCGTCGCCGACGTGCGCAAGCGCACCGAGCCGCTGGTCCAGGACTGGATCAAGTCGGCCAACGCCAAGGGGGTCGACGGCGCCAAGGCCTGGGCCGAGTACCAGGACGAGCTGAAGAAGGTCGCCGCGGCCAAGTGAGCAGTGCGGTCATCAGCCGGCCGCCGGGCGCGGCAGCCGTGCACGTGGGAACGGACGCCGACCCGCGCCCGGCGCTCACGCGCTGCGCCTGGATCCTGGCCGACGAAGGCCACGAGTCCGGGCTCGCCGGCCAGCTGACGGCACGCGGGCCGGCCGACGGCACCTTCTGGACCTTGCCGCTCGGCCTGGCCTTCGACGAGGCCGAGCCGGCGTCCTGGCTGCTCATCGACGACGCCCTCGACGTGCTCGAGGGCGATGGCTCGTTCGGCATTCGCGAGCCGAATCCGGCGACGCGCTTCCACCTCTGGGTCTACCGGGCCCGGCCGGACGTGCGCTCCATCGTGCACACGCACCCGCCCGCGGCGTCGGCGCTCTGCGCCGCCGAGCAGCCGCTCATCGTCGCCCACATGGACGCGACACCGCTGTTCGACGACATCGCCTTCCTGCCCGACTGGCCCGGCCTGCCGACCGCCGATCGCGAAGGCGAGGTGATCGCGGCGGGCCTCGGCGGCAAGCACGCAATGCTGCTCGCCCACCACGGCTTGCTGGCGGCCGGGCGCACGGTCGCCGAAGCGGCGTTCCTGGCGGTGTTCATGGAGCGCATGGCGCGCCAGCAGCTCGATGCGGCCGTCGTCGGTGGGTCGAAGCCCATCGACGCCGGCGAAGCGCGCCGGGCCCGCGACTTCCTGCGCACCGACAGGATCATGAACGCGACCTTCGCCGCCTGGTCGCGCCGCGCCGAGCGACGCCGCGCCGGATGAAGGCCCGCCTCGGCCGCTGGCTCGAGACGGTCCTGGGTGTCACCTCGGCGTCCGTCCTGTTCGTGCTGATG
>NZ_JANODC010000356.1:0-18316 GCF_031412495.1 Rhizobacter sp.
CTGGATGCAGGGCGGCAACGTCGTCGTCAACTCGCCGCAGGCGGTGCAGGCGCTGCAGTGGTACGTCGACACGCTGACGGCCTACGCGCCGCCGGCGGTGCGCAACTGGAACTGGCCGGACATCGCCGACGCCTTCTCGCAGGGCACGGTCGCCACCTACATCGACGCCCACTCGTCCGCGGCCGTGATCAACAACCCGGAGAAGTCGAAGGTCGTCGGCAAGATCGCCTACGCGCGCTGGCCGAAGGGCCCGAACGGCAAGCGCGTCACCTCGATCTGGAACTGGGGCTTCCCGATCAACTTCGCCCTCACCGACAGGCAGAAGAAGGCGACCTGGCTCTTCATCGCGTGGGCCGCGTCGGCCGAGACGCAGGCGCGCACCTCGTGGAAGTTCGCCGGGCCAGCCAAGCGCTCCGGCATCAACCGCATGTCGCTCTGGCGCTCGCCCGAGTTCGCGGCGGCGATGCAGGGCGCGGGCGACAACTTCATCCCCGCCGCGCTCGAGTCGCTCGAGCAGGACACCGACGTCGAGTGGCGCCCGCGCGTGCCGCAGTGGCCGGCCATCGGCGAGACGATGGCCACCGCGATCCAGTCGGCTCTCGTCGGCCAGAAGAAGCCGAAGGAAGCGCTGGACGAGGCGCAGGCGCGCATCACGCAGATCCTGAAAGGCTGACGACTGCGGGGCGAGGCATGCCGACGCTGGAAGCGCAGGAGCGCCGCTTCGCCCTGACCCTGCTGGTGCCGGCGCTGCTCGTCCTCGCCCTGACGACGACGGCGCCGCTCGTCTACCTCGGCTGGACCAGCCTGCACCGCATCGACCTCGGCATGCCCTGGCTGTCGGGCTTCGCCGGCACAGGCAACTACGCCAAGATGGGCAGCGACCCGCGCTTCTGGAATTCGCTGCTGCTGACCGGCATCTACACCGGCTGCACGGTCGTGCTGCAGGTGCTGATCGGCCTGTCGCTCGCGCTCCTGGTGCTGCAGATCCCGCGCGGCCAGGCGCTGCTGCGCGTCGCCGCCATCCTGCCGATCGTGCTGGCGCCGGTGGTGGTCGGCCTGTTCTGGCGCACGCTGGTCCTGGCGCCGGACTTCGGCCTGGTCGACCTCGTCACCCGCAGCCTCGGCCTCGGCAGTCACAACTGGCTCGGCGACCCGCAGCTGGCGCTGATCTCGGTGATCGCCATCCACACCTGGCAGTGGACGCCGTTCGCTTTCCTCGTCCTCCTGGCGACGCTCTCGACCCTGCCGCCCGACGTCTACGAAGCCGCCCGGCTCGACCGTGCCGGCGCCTGGAAGTGCTTCGTGCACCTGACGCTGCCCCTCATTCGCCCGGCGATCGTGATGGTCGTCATCCTGCGCATGATGACGGCGCTCTCCGCCTTCGCCGCTATCTTCGCCGCCACCGGCGGCGGGCCCGGCTCGGCGACGGAGATCCTCAACCTCTACGCCTACCGAACCTCGTTCACCGAGCTCAACCTCGGCTACGGTGCGTCTCTCGCGATGGTGCTGCTGGCGATCACGATGCTGATCTCGTACTTCATGTTCCGGCTGCGAAGGGCGAAAGGTCGATGAGTTCGATCGCGTCGCGCGAGCGGGGGAGGGGCGAAGGCGCGAGCGGGCAGGCGTCGGCGCGAGACTTCGGCGGTCGGCGCCAGGGCGCCGACTCCGCTGCGATGCTCGACCTCGTGGCCCGCCGCAGAACTCGCTTCGTTCGCTTCGCTCACTGCGCTCAGACAGCTGCGGCAAATTTGACGACGAAGCGCGCTGCGCGCGCGGCCACGAGGCCTGCGTTTCTCGGCGCCACAGACACGCCCCGCCGCCTGCCCGCCCGCGCCTTCGCTGAACCAGTGGGCGCGCGCACAGGGCACCGCCCGGTAGGCAGGAGTCGCGGCAGGCGATGCCTGGCGGAGGCGATGTCGGGAGCGACGAGCAGCGCAGCGGCGGGATCGGCGCGCGCGAAGCGCGCGCTTCGTCATCTGGCTCGCCGCAGTTGTCTGAGCGCAGTGAGCGCAGCGAACGAAGCGAGTTCTGCGGCGCGATCCCGCCGCGAGCGGCGCAGTGGAGTCGGCGCGCAGCGCCGACCGCGAGCGTCTTCGCCACCGCCAGGCACCGCCTGCCGCGACGCGCGGCGCGACAGCGAAGGTCGGCGGACATGAACACCGCCGCCAGGCCTGCCATCCCTAGAGTGGTCGCGCTCTACGCCATAGCCGGCATCAGCCTCGCGGTTTGGGTCTTTCCCGTGATCTGGGGCCTGCTCACCTCGTTCAAGACCGAACGCGACGTGCTCGCCTACCCGCCGGTCTTCTTCTTCAGGCCGACGCTCGCCAACTACAGGGAAGTCATCTTCGGCGCATCGTCGATCGTGCCGAACCTCGTCTCCAGCTTCATCGTGGCGACGATGGCGACGCTGCTGACGATGCTCTTCGCCATCCCCGCCGCCTACGCCATGGCGCGGCTTCGCTTCCCGGCCAAGCGCGGCACCGGCTTCTACGTGCTGGCGACGCAGATGCTGCCGCCGGTGGGGCTCATCATTCCGTACTACCTGGTGCTGCAGAAGATCGGCGGGCTCGACAGCTACAGCGGCCTGACGGTCATCTACCTCACGTTCTCGCTGCCGTTCGCGATCTGGCTCATGGTCTCGTACTTCGAGGACGTGCCGCTCGAGATGGAGGAGGCCGCGCTGCTAGACCGAGCCGGCCGCCTCGGCGCGTTGTGGCACGTGATCCTGCCGCAGGTGCGCGGCGGCATCGCGGTGACGACGATCTTCGTCTTCCTCAACGCCTGGAACGAGTTCATGTTCGCGGTCGTCCTCGGCGGCAATCGGGTCCGGCCGGTGACCGTCGCGATGTTCAACTTCATCTCCGTCGAGCAGACGCAGTGGGCGAAGCTCGCCGCCGGCGCGATGCTGGCCATGGCGCCGGTGATTCTGATCGGCATCTTCGCGCAGCGGCACATCGTCAAGGGGCTCACCGTCGGCGCGGTCAAGGGCGGGGGGCGGCGGTGAACGACGCCGTCCAGCCCTCCACCGCGGCGCCGCGGCCCGGCCGCGTGCAGATCGAGGGCATCGTCAAGCAGCACGGCGCGACGACCGTGCTGCACGGGATCGACCTCGCCATCGAGCCCGGCGAGTTCTTCGTCCTGCTCGGCCCCTCGGGCTCGGGCAAGACGACGACGCTGCGCATCCTCGCCGGGCTCGAGGCGGTGAGCGCCGGCCGCGTGCTGATGGATGGCGTCGACGTCACGACCACCGAGCCCGGCGCGCGCGACGTGGCGATGGTGTTCCAGAGCTACGCCCTCTACCCGCACATGACGGTCGAGCAGAACGTGGGCTTCCCGCTGAAGATGGTCGGCACGCCGCGCGACGCGATCGGCCGCGCCGTGGCCGGCGCCGCCGCCAGCGTCGGCATCGGCCACCTGCTGCAGCGCACGCCGGGGCAGCTCTCGGGCGGACAGCAGCAGCGGGTTGCCCTGGCCCGCGCCATCGTGCGCCAGCCGCGCCTCTTCCTCCTCGACGAGCCGCTCTCCAACCTCGACGCCAAGCTGCGCCTCGAGACGCGCCTCGAGCTGCGCAAGCTCCAGCGCTCGCTCGGCGTGACCACCGTCTACGTGACGCACGACCAGGAAGAGGCCATGACGCTGGCCGACCGAATCGCCGTCTTCATGGACGGCCGCATCGTCCAGGTCGGCACGCCGCGCGAGATCTTCGACCGGCCGAGCACGGTCGAGGTCGCCGGCTTCATCGGCACGCCGCCGATGAACCTGCTGCCGGGCGAGTGGGACGGCCACGCCGTCAGCGCCGCCGGCTCGACCCTGGCCGTCGCCGCCAGCACGGCGAGCCCGCGCGCCGTCACGCTCGGCGTGCGGCCGGCCGACCTGCGCCTCGGCGAAGGCGGCATCGCCGCGACTATCGAGCGCATCGAGGACCTGGGCGACACGACCATCGTCAACCTGCGCGTCGACGGTCGCCTCGTCAAGCTCAAGGGCTCCGGCGCCGAGCCGGTGCAGGAAGGCGACGCGGTCTTCGTCGCCTTCGCGCCGGAAGACGCGCACCTCTTCGACGCGACGAGCGGCGCCCGCCTCGCCTGAGCGCATCGACCCACCGACCCACACGCAGGCACCGCCATGAACGCCAGCCGCAAACCGAACGTCGTCCTGATCCTCAACGACGACATGGGCTATTCCGACCTCGGCTGCTACGGCGGCGAGGTGCTGACGCCGAACCTCGACCGCCTCGCCGCGCACGGCCTGCGCTTCAGCTCGTTCTACAACACCGCGCGCTGCAGCCCGAGCCGGGCCTCGCTCATGACCGGGCTGCACCCGCACCAGACCGGCATCGGCATCCTCACCTACGACTCCGGGCCCGAGGGCTATGCCGGGAATCTGAACCACCGCTGCGTGACGATCCCGCAGGTGCTGAAGGCACACGGCTACCGGACCTACATGAGCGGCAAGTGGCACGTCGCCTCGAGCCTGACGAAGCCGACCGACGCCTGGCCGCTGCAGCGCGGCTTCGACGCCTTCTACGGCACGATCATCGGCGCCGGCAGCTTCTACGACCCCAACACGCTGACCCGCGGCAACGACAACATCGAGCACGAGGCGCGCGCGCCCGGCTTCTTCTACACCGACGCGATCAGCGACAACGCCTGCGCCTTCGTCGAGCAGCACTGCAGCGGCGCGCACCGCGACCGGCCCTTCTTCGAATATGTCGCCTACACCGCGCCGCACTGGCCGCTGCACGCGCACGACGAGGACATCGCCCGCTACCGCGGCCGCTTCGACGTCGGCTGGGACGCGCTGCGCCAGGAGCGGCTCGACAAGCTCGTCGCCAGCGGCCTCCTGCAGCCGCACTGGAAGCTCACCGAGCGCGACCCGACGCAGCCGCCGTGGAGCGAGGCCGAGCGCGACGAGCAGTTCCGCGCCTGGACGCTGCGCTGCATGGAGGTCTACGCGGCGCAGATCGACCGCATGGACCAGGGCATCGGCCGCCTCGTCGCCACGCTCGAGAAGCACGGCCAGCTCGACGACACGCTGCTCGTCTTCCTCGCCGACAACGGCGCCTGCGCCGAAGACATCCCGCAGGACGTGACCATCGACGAGCTCGTCGACAAGCTCATGATCGCGCGCCGCAGCACGCGCAGCGGCGAGCCGGTGCACTTCGGCAACGACGTCGCACGCATGCCGGGGCCGGAGAACACGTACCAGAGCTACGGCACGGCCTGGGCCAACCTGTCGAACAGCCCGTTCCGCCTCTACAAGCACTGGATTCACGAGGGCGGCATCGCCACGCCGCTGATCGCGCACTGGCCGAACGGCATCGCGGCGCAGGAGAACGGCACGGTGCGGCACGCGCCCGGCTACCTGCCCGACATCATGGCGACGATCGTCGACGTCACCGGCGCCAGCTACCCGTCGAGCTTCGAGGGCCACGCGGTCGAGCCGCTCGAGGGCCAGTCGCTGCGCCCGGTGTTCGGCCAGGACACCTCCGGCGACGACCGCAGGCCCATGTTCTGGGAGCACGAGGGCAACGCGGCGGTGCGCATCGGCCGCTGGAAGCTGGTCCGGCGCTATCCGCGCGCCTGGGAGCTCTACGACATGGAGGCCGACCGGACCGAGCTGCACGACCTCGCGTCGCTGCAACCGGCGCGGGTGCGGGCGATGGCGGCCCAGTACGACGCCTGGGCCGCACGCTGCGGCGTGCTCGACCGCGACAAGGTCGTCGCGCTGATGCAGGGCCAGGGCGTGACGCGCGCGTTCTGGGAAAAGGACGAGACCTGACAAGGAGCGGATCGCCATGAAGGAGCAGGGGCCACAGATCAGGTTCGACGACGGCGCCGCCTACGAGGGCTTCATGGGCGTGTGGAGCCGCCTGGCCGGCGAGCGCTTTCTCGCCTGGCTCGCGCCGGCGCCGGGCGGGCGCTGGGCCGATGTCGGCTGCGGCAACGGCGCCTTCACCGAGCTGCTGCTCGATCGCGCCGCGCCGGCGCACGTCGAGGGCATCGACCCCTCCGACGCGCAGGTCGCGTACGCCGCCGAGCGGCTCCCGGGGCGGCCGGCCCGCTTCGCCGTCGGCGACGCGACGGCGCTGCCCTACCCCGACGCCGGGCACGATGCCGCGGTGATGGCGCTGGTGATCTTCTTCGTGCCCGACCCGGTGAAGGGCGTCGCCGAGATGGTCCGCGTCACGCGCCCGGGCGGCAGCGTCTCGGCCTACGCGTGGGACATCCTCGGCGGCGGCTTCCCGTACGCCGCCGTGATGGAGGAGCTCGCGGCCCTCGGCGTCGCGCCGGTGCAGCCCCCGAGCGTCGAGGCGTCGCGGCTGGAGAACCTGCGCGCCCTGTGGGCGGGTGCCGGGCTCGTCGACGTGCAGACCTGCACCATCGCCGTCGAGCGGCGCTTCGACGACTTCCAGACGTTCTGGCGCATCGCGCAGACGGGGCCGCGCATCGCGCCTCGGATTGCCGGCTTGACCGCGGCCGACGGGGAGCGACTCAAGGGTCGGGTCCGGGCGCGCGCGACCGTCGCCGCCGATGGACAGGTCACGTTCGGCGCGCGTGCCAACGCGATCAAGGGCCGCGTGCCGACCGTGCCGACCGGGGCCCACCGAATCGCCTGACAACGCAGCCGGACGGCTTCGCGCTCCTGCGGCCGGCCAGCACGCAAGGAGACAGCCATGCCCCTCCCGCCACTGCGGACCACGCGCTACGACGTCGCCGACGGCATCGCGACGATCACCCTCGACCGTCCCGACAAGCTCAACGCCTACAACGGCCAGATGCGCGTCGAGCTCGGCCTGCTGTTCGACGAGACCGACGCCGACGATGCCGTGCGTGCGGTCATCGTCACCGGGGCCGGCCGCGCCTTCTGCGCCGGCGCCGACCTCGCTTCGGGCGGCGACACCTTCGACCGCCAGGCGCCGCAGCACCAGCCCTACCTCGAGAAGCTGAAGGTCGGCGCCGTCTACCGCGACGGCGGCGGCACCAACACGCTGCGCATCTACGAGAGCCTCAAGCCCGTGATTGGCGCGATCAACGGCGCCGCTGTCGGCATCGGCGCGACGATGCAGCTGCCGATGGACATCCGCATGGCGTCGACGGCGGCGCGCTTCGGGTTCGTGTTCACGCGCCGTGGCATCACGCCCGAGGCGGCCTCGTCGTGGTTCCTGCCGCGCCTGGTCGGCATGCAGACGGCGCTCGAGTGGTGCATGACCGGCCGCGTCTTCGGCGCGGACGAGGCGCTCGCGCGCGGCCTCGTGCGCTCGCTGCATGCGCCCGACGAGCTGCTGCCTGCGGCGCGGGCGCTCGCGAGAGAGATCGCCGACAACGCCGCGCCGGTGTCGGTGGCGCTCACCCGGCAGATGCTGTGGCGGTTGTCTGCGGCGGCGCATCCGATGGAGGCGCATCGGATCGACAGCCGGGCGATCCAGTCGCGCGGGCAGTCGGCGGATGTTCGCGAGGGAGTCGGGGCGTTCCTCGAGAAGCGGAGGGCGGTGTTCCCGGATCGGGTGTCGAAGGACATGCCGGGGTTCTTTCCCTGGTGGGACGAGCCGGGGTTCGAGTGACGACTCGATGGCGGTCCTTCACGGCAGCCTCGGCGGGCTTCTGGGTGTGCAGGCACCGGCATTGCCGGACGACACACCTCTTCTCCCACCCCAGGCCAATGAACGACACCGACGACAGCTCGCCCCTCCGCCGCCTGCAGCGCTGGGATGCGCAACGCCCCGGCGTCCCGGGTGAACACTGGCTGGCGTTCGCGCTCGGCATCTACCTGCTCGTGCGCCGGCGTCACGGCCCGGCGGCCCGGCTCGCGTCGCTCGCTGTAGGCATGTTCTTCGTCGGCCGGGCGCTGTCCGGCCGCGACGGCGCCATCGCGGTGCTGCAGGAGCAGGCCCGGCGCGCCGCGAACGACGGGTTCGTCGACGTCGCAGCGCCTTGGCCCTACGACGAACGCGTCCGCGTATCGCCGGGGCTGCGCGCCCGGGCCAGCGCACCGGCGACGCACCAGAGCGCCTGACCGAGGGCCGACTCGGCGCACCTCGCGCCGGGCGTCGGTTTCGGCGCGAAGGTCGCTCGCTACCATCCGGCGATGACCGCGCCCCTGCGCCTCCTCGGCCGCCCTCGTCCGTCAACGTCAAGAAGGTCCTCTGGCTCTGCGACGAGCTGGGGCTGGCGGTCGCCCACGAGCCCTGGGGCACGGGCTTCCAGTCCGCCTTGCCGGCCGGCTTCGAGTCGCTCAACCCGAACCGCCTGGTGCCGGTGATCGTCGACGGCCACTTCGTGCTCTGGGAGTCGAACACGATTTGCCGCTACCTCGCCGGCCGCGAGGGCCGGGCCGACCTCCTGCCCGCGGAGTCGAAGGCGCGCGCCCGCGTCGAGCAGTGGATGGACTGGCAGGCCACGCAGCTCAACGGCGCGTGGAGCTATGCCTTCATGTCGATCGTGCGCCGGAGCGCGGCGCACGCCGACGCGCAGGCGGTCGCGGCGAGCATCGCCGCCTGGCACCGCCACATGCAGATCCTCGAGGGCCAGCTCGAGGTGACCGGCGGGCACGCCGCCGGCCCGGCGTTCACGCTCGCCGACGTGTCGCTCGGCGTCGCCACGCATCGCTGGATCGCGACGCCGATGGAGCAGCGTCCGAGCCTGCCGCTCGTGCAGGCGTACTACGCCCGGCTGGCCGCGCGGCCGGCGTTCGCCCGCCACGTGCGCAGCAGCACGCCCTGAGAGCCGGCGCATGAACGGCACCGGGCCCGCACGGTCCGGCGCGTATCCTCCGCCGCGCCAGTGTCTCCACGGGATGCGTCGGGATGAAATGCGGCCAGTGCCAGTTCGACGTCTCCGTCGGCTTCGCCTTCTGCCCCGGCTGCGGGCAGAAGCTGGCGGCGCCGCCGGCTGCGTCGACCGCGCCGATAGCACCGATAGCACCGATAACGCCGCCAGCCCCGGTGGCGCCGGCGGTCACCCCCGACGGCGACCGCCGTACCGCCACCGTCCTCTTCGCCGACCTCTCCGGCTTTACCTCGATCTCCGAGCGCCTCGACCCTGAAGACGTGCGCCGGCTGCAGACCGACCTGTTCGGAGCCCTGCGCGGCGTGATCGACCGCTTCGACGCCTTCCCGGAGAAGTTCATCGGCGACGCGGTCGTCGCCGTCTTCGGCGCGCCGTTGGCGCACGAAGACGACCCGCAGCGGGCCTTGCGCGCGGCACTCGACATGCATGCGTGCGCGGCCGAGCTGAGCGAGCGCTGGCGCGAGCAGATCGGCAGCCCGCTGGCGCTGCACATCGGCATCAACACGGGCCGCGTCGTGGCCGGCCGTCTGGGCACGTCGGCCGATGCGGCCTACGCGGTCACCGGCGACGTCGTGAACACGGCGGCGCGCCTGCAGTCGGCGGCCGGTGCGGGGCAGACGCTGGTGAGCGCGGCCACGCGCCAGCTCACCGAGCGCGAGTTCGCGTTCGAGGCCGCCGGCACGCTGGCGCTGAAGGGCAAGGCCGAGCCGCTCCCCGTCTGGCGCCTGCTCGGCATCGTCGAGGCCGGGCTGCACGACCTGCGCGGCCTCGCGGCGCACGGCCTGGAGGCGCCACTCGTCGGCCGCGAGGCCGAGCTGGCCCAGGTGCTCGCCGCCGCGCTGCGCGTGACCGACGGCCGCGCCCAGGTGGTGAGCCTGGTCGCCCAGGCCGGCGTCGGCAAGAAGCGCCTGGTCCATGCCTTGCTCGAGCGCCTGGCCGCCGCGCCTGGCTTCGGCCGGGCGGCGGTGCGCCGCGTCGTCTGCTCGTCGGTCGGGGCGCGCCCCTACGGCATAGCCGCCGGCCTGTTTCGCGAAGGGTACGGCGTCGGTGCGGCCGATTCGCTCGCGACCGCCCGCCGCAAGGTCGAGCAGGGATTGCGTGAGATCGGCGCCGCCCCGGTCGAGCTCGAACGCGTGGTCCCGGTCATCGGCTACATCCTCGGCCTACAGTCGGTCGAGCAGTCGAGCGAGATCGAGCCCGAGCGGCTCAAGCACCAGATCTTCATGACGATCCGCACGGTGTTCGAACGCCGCCTCGCGCACGGCCCGCTGGTGCTGGTGCTCGAGGACCTGCAGTGGGCCGACGCGGCGTCCATCGAAGGCATGTGCACGCTCGCCGACTGGCTCTGCGAGCGCCCCCTGCTGGTGATGTTGACAGGCCGGCCGCCGTTCGACCCCGGCGCGCTCGACTTCGGCCGCGCCGCGCACACCGCGCTGCGGCTCGAGCCGCTGGCCGACGACGCCATCGATGCGCTGCTCGCCGCCCTGTTCGGCCCCGCCGCGGAGTCGCCGCTCGGGCGCGGCCTGCACGAGCGCATCGTCAGCCAGGCCGGGGGCAACCCGCTGTATCTCGAGGAGGTCGTTCGCGGCCTCATCTCGAACGGCGTGCTGGCCAGGGACGCAGGCGGTCGCTGGCGCTGCGCGTCAGGGGCGGGCCCGGTGGACGTGCCCTCGTCGATCGAGGGCCTGCTGCTGTCGCGCATGGACCGGCTGCCGCCGCCGGCCCGGCACACGCTGCAGTGCGCCGCCATCCTCGGGCCGCGCTTCGACGGGGCGCTGCTGAGCGAGCTGGATGCGGCGGCGGGCGATCCGGCGCTGCTCGCGATGCTGTGCCAGGCCGAGCTGCTGGTGCCGATCGCGGCGACGCAGGCGCAGCCCGGAGAGCATGCCGCCGCGCGCTACCGCTTCGCCAGCACGCTGGCGCACGACGTGGCCTACCAGAACCTGCTGCTCCGCCGTCGCACCGAGCTGCACCAGCGCGCCGGCACGGTGCTCGAGGGCCTGCACGGCACGGAGCCGGCGCGGCTCGAGGACCTCGAGGCGCTCGGCCACCACTTCAGCCATGGCGAGGACCGCCGGCGCGGCGCGCGCTACCTGGTGCGCGCCGGCGACTGGGCCCGCGGCATCTACGCCAACGAGGACGCGCTGCGTTACTACACGCGCGCCCTCGCCCTGCTGGAGAGCGCCCGAACCCACGACGATGGGGCCATCGCCGACGTGCGCGAGAGCATGGGCGACCTGCTCGGCCCGGTCGGCTGCCGTGCCGAGGCGCAGGCGCATTTCGATGCGGTTCTCGCGTCGGCTCGCGCCGGCGGGCACACGGTGCGCGAGGCACGGGTGCAGCGCAAGCTTGCCGGCCTGCACTGGGACGCCGGCGAGCGCGAGCCCAGCTTCGCCTGCCTGCGTGAAGGATTGCGGCTGCTCGGCGGCGACGCCGATGTCGTGGCGATCGACCTCGACACCGGCATCGAGCTGGCCCACCTCTGCCAGGAAATGGGGCGCCTGGCCTTTCGTACTGGCGACAACCACGGCGCGCTCGGCTGGGCCGGCCGGGCGCGGCACCAGGCCGAGCGCGCCGCCGGCATCGGCCGCGGCGACGAGGCCCATCGCCGCACGGCCGCCGCGGCGATCTCGCACGCCCACAACACGCTGGGCGCGGCGCTCGCGCGACTTGACCGCGCGGGCGAGGCCGTGGCCCACATCGAGCGCAGCGTCGCCGTCGCCGAGGAAGCGGGGCTGCTGCAGGCGGCCTGCCGCAGCTATGCCAACCTCGGCGTGCTGTACGCGACGCTGGACCCGGGCCGCGCCGTGCGGACCTGCCAGCTCGGCCTGGAGACGGCGCAGAAGATCGGCGACCTCGGCTTCCAGTCGCGCCTGTACGCCAACCTCGCCGTCGCCTACTGCGCGCTCACGCAGCGCTGCGACGACGACGGCCTGAGCGCGGCGCAATCGGCGATCGATCTCGACCGCCAGCTCGGCCAGGTCGACCACCTCGCGGTGCCGCTGATCGTGCTCGGCCAGATCCACCAGTGCCACGGCCACTTCGACCTGGCCCTGAAGTACTACGAGGAAGCGCGCGGGCTGGCCGAGGAGATGGGCGAGCCGCAGCTCCTGTTCCCCTGCTACGAGGGCCTGGCGACGGTGTACCTCGACCAGGGCGACGACGTGCGGGCCGAGCAGTACTTCATCCGTGCCGACGAGGTCTGCGCGAAGGCGGGCGTCGACCGCGATTCGCTGGTCGTGCTGCCGTTCCTCTGCTGAGGACGGCGCTCAGTGCCGCAGGCGGTCTGCGGCGGCGATGAGCTCGGCCGGCGTGGGGAAGGTGCCGATGCTGTTCGGCCCGTCGGCGGCCTCGATCTGCGCCCACGCGACCCGGCCGTCGGCATCCACCAGGAAGTGGCCGGCGAGCTGCGCGAAGTGGGTCTCGAGGATGGCGTGATCGGCCGGCTCCATCTCGAAGCCCTGCTTGGCGTTGAGGACGGCGTTGGTCTCGATCGGCTGCAGCGGCTCGTCGAGCTCGCCCGTCGGGTTGACGCGCGCCGCCATGAACGCCGCCTCGCTCGCCCGGTACGGCCACTCCGGCGGCTCGCTGCTGCCCGCGGCCTGGAAGGTGATGTGCGGCACCCCGAAGGCCCGGTGCGTGGCGCAATCCGGGTCGCTCAGCAGCATGGCCGTCGTCGGCCGATGCCGGTAGTACAGGCGGGCGCGCTCGATCGGGGTGTTGACGACGGCGATCGTCTCCACGCCGGCCGCCTTCAGCGCCGGCTGGACGCTGGCGAGCTGCACCACCTGGCGGCGGCAGAACGGGCAGTGAAGGCCGCGGAAGAAGCCGATCAGGAACGGCCTGCCGCGCAAGTCGTGGAGGGAGACGCTGCCCTCGCGGTTGACCGCCGGCAAGGTGAAATCGGGCACGGCGTCGCCCGGCTGCAGCGGGCGTTTCTGTTCTGTCATCGGATGGTCCTCGTCGGCGCCGGAGGCCGAAAGTGCGCGCTACGTTAGCACTGCGGGGCCGCGCGCTGCGGCATCATCGGGCGATGAGCTCCTGCTGTGCTCCGCACGCCGAGGGGTCGACGCCTGCATCGGCAGCGGCGCCCGTCGCGGCGCCGGCGCCGGACGGCGCCCCGCTCGCGGTCCGCTGGTGCGACATCCCCGGCGGCGCGTTCGCGATGGGCAACGACGGGGCCGACGCCGTGCCGGGCGACGGCGAGGGCCCGGTGCGCAACGTAGCGGTCGAGCCGTTTCGCATCGGCGCGACCGCGGTCACCAACCGCGAGTTCGCCGCCTTCATCCGCGCCGCCCGCCACGTCACCGACGCCGAGCGCGACGGCTCGTCGTACGTCTTCTACCTGCAGCTGCCGGCGGCCGCGCGATCGAGCGCATCCCGCGTCGTCGCCGGCCTGCCATGGTGGCTGCCGGTCGCGCACGCCTCCTGGCAGCGGCCGGAGGGGCCGGGCTCGCACGTGCGCGACCGGCCCGGGCATCCGGTCGTGCACGTGTCGTGGCACGACGCCGTCGCGTACAGCGCCTGGGCCGGGGCGCGCCTGCCGAGCGAGGCGGAATGGGAGCGCGCCGCACGCGGCGGCCTCGAGGGCAAGCGCTTCGCGTGGGGCGACGACCTCCTCGACTCGGACGGCGTGCCGCTCTGCAACGTCTTCCGCGGCACGTTCCCGAGCGCACCCGCGCCCGGCTGGCAACCCGGCCCGATCGACGCCGATGGCGGCGCGCCGAACGGCTTCGGCCTGCACGACGTCTGCGGCAACGTCTGGGAGTGGTGCGCCGACGGCCGCGAGGGCGGCCAGCGTGCGCTGCGCGGCGGCTCCTTCCTCTGCCACGACTCCTACTGCAACCGCTACCGCGTCGCGGCCCGGAGCGCCAACAGCCCCGACAGTTCGGCAAGCAACATCGGCTTTCGCGTCGTGCTCGGGTCCTAGCCGAGCACGATCAGCACCGGCGGGTGGTCCGGGGCCGCCGTGGCCAGGTCGACCGCGACCCGGCGCGGGCGCCGGCACGGGAAATGCCGAAGTCTCCGGTCACATGAGGGTCCGCGGGGCCCATTCACCAGGAGCAATGTCATGGCAGGAAGCAGGTTGGTCGCCATTGTCGCGCTGGCAGCGGCGGGGATCTGGTTGAAGAAGCAGATGGGCGCCGGCGCGCCATCGGTGCAGGGCGAGCAGAAGTTCGTCGAGGACTCGATCGAGGTCGACGTGCCGGTGAGCACCGCCTACAACCAGTGGACCCAGTTCGAGGACTTCCCGAACTTCATGCATGACGTGCTGGAAGTGCGGCAGGTCGACGACACCCACCTGCACTGGCGTGCCCGCATCGCCGGCAAGGAAGAGCAATGGGATGCCGAGATCACGAACCAGATTCCCGACCGGCGCATCGCCTGGAAGAGCACGAGCGGGCCGCCGAACTCCGGCGCGGTGAGCTTCGAGCCGCTCGGTGCCAGCCGCACCCGCGTCACGCTGCGCATGTCGTACCAGCCGCGCAACGCGCTCGAGAAGATCGGCGACGCGCTCGGGGCGGTGAAGATGGAGACCAGCAGCAACCTGAAGCGCTTCTCGGAGTTCCTCGAGAGCCGCGGCCGCGAGACCGGCGCCTGGCGCGGCACCGTGAGCGGGGGGGCCAGCGTCGGCAACGGCTCTGGTGGATCCTCGACCGATCTCAAGTCGGGCGGCATGGCGACCGGGCTGGCCGGCAGCGGCATGCCCGGCGGCGGCCGCAGCGGGCTGTAGATCGGCGCTCAGCGCCTGGCGGTCCGGGCCTTGTGCGCCTCGATCGCCTTGCGCAGATCGGTCAGTTCCTCGCAGGACAGCAGGCAGATCGAACGCAGCGCCGCGAGGTGCTTCTCGGCGCCCGCGACGTCGCCTGCCATCAGGTAGGCCTCGCCGATGTATTCATGCGCGGCGCGGTGGCGCGGGTCGATCGACAGCGCCCGCTTGTAGTGCTCGAAGGCCTTGTCGAGCTGGCCGGCCTTGCGATGCGCGAAGCCGAGCTCGTTGTGCAGACCGGCCGCGTCCGGGAAACGCTTGAGCGCAGCCTGGAAGCGGATCAGCGCGGTGGGCGTGTCGCCCGCCTTCAGCGCCGAGAGTCCGGCGCTGTAGTCGGCGTCGGCCTGCAGCGCCTGGTCCTCGCCGTCGCCGCCCGGCGCTGCTGCGAGCGGCCCGGCGATCGCCAGGGCAAGGACGACGATGGCGAGCCGGCGGCGCGGTGCGCTCCGTGCCGCGGACGCGTGACGCACAGGCCGCGTCGCGACGCGAGCGGCACGGCTCATCGCGAGGCCAGGTAGGTCTTCGCCCGCTCGACCGCCGGGAGCGGCGTGTCGGCCTGCTTCGTCAGCTCGACCAGCATGCCGTGATAGCGCCGTGCCTTTTCCCGATCGCCGGCGGCCTCGGCGGCTTGCGCCGCGCCGGCGATGCCGCGCAGGCGGTTCGGCTCGCGTTGCTGCGACTGCTCGAACTCCTTCAGCGCCTCGGCCGGCTGCTTCGCCGCGAGCAGCATGTCGCCGAGCAGCTCGCGCGCCGGCAGCACGCGCCCGGGCGTCACGATGTGCTTCTCGTTGCGGTCCTCGAGGTCCGCGGCCGCGCGCATCAGGCGCACCGCCTCGACGCTGTCGCCGCGCGCCTGCGCGATCCAGGCGCCTGCCGCCAGCCGCTGCACCTCGACCTCGGTGGCCCAGTAGCTGTTCCTGGCCTCGAGGAGCGCCTTGTGCTGTGCCTCCAGGGCCTGCGCTTCCCTCTCCGCGGCGGCGACGTCGCCCTGCCGGGCCGCGCCGAGCGCGCGCGCGAAGGTCGTGATCGCGGCGACGAAGGGGAACCGGGTCTCCTGCTGCGGCAGCCGCGCCGCCGCGCCCCAGTCGGCCGCCTCGAGGGCCAGGCGCGCCGGGATCGCTGCGGCTGCATACGGGCCGACGAAGATGGCCGGGTTGACCTTCACCTCGCGGTCGAATTCCGCGATCACCTTGCGTGCTTCCTGGTGCCGGCCGAGCTGCAGGTTGGCGTAGACCATGTAGTCGGCGGCGTGGAAGGCCTCGTTGCCGTTGCCGTCCTTCTTGGCGACGTCGGCCGAGCGCCGGTTGCCGGCCACCGAGTCCTGCCATGCACCCACCCGCGTGAAGATGTGCGACGGCATGTGCAGCGCATGCGGCGCATCCGGCGCGATCGCCGAGTAGCGGCGCGCCGCCGACAAACCCTTGGCGGCGATGGGCGGGGCGTCGTAGCTGTGGATCAGGTAGTGGGCGACGCCCGGATGGTCGGAGTACTTGACGAACATCTTCTCCAGCTTGTCGGCCGCCTTCAGGTAGGCGGCGTAGGTCTGGTCGGACTGCGCCTGCGTGCCGGCGATGTACAGGGCGGCGAAGATCTGCGCCTCGTCGTCCTCGGGGTACTTCGCCGCGAGTGACTCGAAGGCCTCGGCGCGAGAGACCTGGCGCGCGCGCTCGGGGCGGTTGGCGAAATCCGCGTAGTAGGCGGCCACCGCCTCGATGTAGTCGCGCTCGCGCTGCGTCCGTGCGCCGATGCGCCGACCTTCGGTGATCGCCGCCTGGGCCGTCTCGGCCGCCTGCGGCGACGCACCCTGGCCGGCCAGCGGGTTGTTCATCAGCAGCGCGGCGACGCCGAAGGTCGAGATCGCGCAGCCGGGGTCGTCTGCGAGGACCTGGCGGAAGGCCTTCTCGCCGGCCGTGAACCAGAACGAGTGCAGCATCGCGATGCCGCGTTGCAGCTCGGTCTGGACCCGGGCGTCGCACGAATTGGCGAACGCCACCTTGCCGAGCTTGCCCTGGCCTTCCTGCGCTCCGTCGTGCGCCGAGCCCGGGCCTGCGAACGCGCAGGCGACGGCGGCTGCGACCGCCAGACGATGGAACCTCATGGAGCGTCTCCCTTTCGATGTCCGGCGCGGCGCATGGGCTCCCCATGGTCGACGGGCGCTTCGATTCTGCGCCACGCCCCGCCGCGGCAGCCGCTCACCCCGGTCGCGACCTGCAGAAGACTCGACGTCCGCAGCGGCCACGCGCATCATCCATGGTTGCCCGCGATCCCCAGACGACGCGCCGCTTCGGCGGCGATGGCCAGGCTGGCCGTCAGGCCCGGCGACTCGATGCCGTAGAGGTTCATCAGCCCCGGGACGCCGTGCACCTCGGGCCCCTGCAGCATGAAGTCGCGGACCGGCTCGCCCGGCCCCTGCAGCTTCGGCCGCACGCCGCTGTAGGCGGGGGCCAGCGCACCGTCGCGGAGGCCTGGCCAGTAGCGGCGGATCGCGGCGTAGAACAGCTCGCTTCGTCTCGGGTCGACGCCGTAGTCGATCGCCTCGGCCGACGCGGTGTCGGGCAGCCACTCGACGTCGGGGCCGAAGCGGGCCTGGCCGGCGAGGTCGAGGGTCAGGTGCACGCCGAGCCCGCCTGGTTCGGGCACCGGGTAGACCAGGCGCGTGAACGGCGAGCGACCGGCGAGCGCGTAGTAGTTGCCCTTGGCGAACCACGCACGCGGGATCTGACCCGGATCGAGGCCTTCGATGCGACCCGCCAGCGCCTGCGCGTGCAGGCCGGCGGCATTGACGAGCAGGCGGCTGCCGATCTCCATGGGCTCGGCGCCGCCGACGCGCAGCGCGAAGCCGTCCCTCGTGACCGTGGCGGCCTCGACCGGCGAGCGGACGACGAGGCCGCCGCCGGCATGCTCCAGGTCGCCGAGGTAGGCGAGCATGAGCGCGTGGCTGTCGACGATGCCGGTCACGGTCGAGAGCAGCGCCGCCTCCCCCTGCAACGCCGGCTCGTGCGCGCGCGCCTCGGCGCCGCCGAGCCACTGCAGGCCTTCGACGCCGTTGGCCACGGCGCGCTCGGCGATCGCCTTCAGCAGCCCGACCTGGGCCGGCGTCGCCGCGACGACGAGCTTGCCGCAGCGGCGGTGGCCGACACCGTGCGACTCGCAGTACGGATAGAGCGCGCGCCGGCCGGCGACGCACAGGGTCGCCTTCAGCGAGCCGGGCGCGTCGTAGATCCCGGCGTGGATGACCTCGCTGTTGCGCGAGCTGGTGCCGTTGCCGATGCCGGCATCGGCTTCGAGCACGATCGTCTCGAGGCCGCGCCGGGCGAGCTCGCGCGCGCAGGCGAGGCCGACGACGCCGGCGCCGACGACGATGGCATCGACGTGCTCCAAGCTCGCCGGACCTACGCCGGCCGCACCGCGTGCAGCAGGGCGTCGAGATCGACCGGCTTCACGAAGTGGAGCTCGAAGCCGGCCGCGCGGGTGCGCGCCCGGTCGTCGGGCAGGCCGTAGCCGGTGACGGCGATCAGCCGGCAGGCGCGACCGCGGGTGCTGGCGTGGATGCGGCCGGCCAGCTCGTAGCCGTCCATCTGCGGCAGGCCGATGTCGAGCACCGCGACCTCGGGTGCGAAGCTGTCGACGAGCGCGAGCGCGGCCAGCGGATCGGTGGCGACGCGCGCCTCGCAGCCCTCCATCTACAGGAAGGCGGCGAGCGCCTCGGCGGCGTCCTCGTTGTCGTCGACGACGATGACGCGCACGCGCCGCGGCGCTG
>NZ_JANODC010000357.1:0-11387 GCF_031412495.1 Rhizobacter sp.
CCGAGGGCGCGACGCCGCCCGGCTTCACCACCGCCTGATCAGGACGCGAGGAGGCGCCCGACGCGCTCGCGCAGCGCCGCCGGCGACGCCTGCACCGCCGGGACGGCGTGCCCGGCGACGAGCGCGACCCGGCTGAACAGGCCGCGCCGGAAGGGCCGGCGCATGGCGCTGCCCTCGATGCGCGAGAAGAACGAGCCCCACAGGTTCTGCAGGGCGAGCGGGACCACGGGCACCGGGTGCGTCGCGAGCAGCTTCATGACCCCGCCCTTGAACTCGCCGAGCTCGCCGTCGCGCGTGATGCCGCCTTCGGGAAAGATGCAGAGCAGGTCGCCTTCGTCCAGCACGCACCCGCCGCGCGCGAAGGCCTGCCCGTAGACGGCCGGGTCGACCTTCTGCGGCGCGATCGGAATCGCCTTGGCGAGCCGGAAGAACCAGCCCAGCCATCGGTGGCGGAAGATCCGGTGATCCATGATGAAGACGATCGGGCGCGGGCTGGCGGCCATGAGCAGCAACGGGTCGATGAAGCTGACGTGGTTGCAGACGAGCAGGGCGGCGCCCTGGGTCGGGATGTTCTCGTCGCCGCGGACCCGGAAGCGGTAGACGACGCGGGCCACGACGAAGGCGACGAAGCGCAGCAGGTATTCCGGGACCAGGGCGAAGACGTAGACGGCGACCAGCGCGTTGAGCAGCGCCATGGCCAGGAACACCTCGGGGATCGTCAGACCCGCCTTCAGCAGGGCACCGACGAGCACGGCGCTGGCGATCATGAAGAGCGCATTGAGGATGTTGTTGGCGGCGATGATCCGGGCCCGGTGGCTCGGCTGCGCGCGCAGCTGGATGAGCGCATACATCGGCACGCTGTAGAGCCCGGCCGAGAGCGACAGCAGGGCCAGGTCGGCCATCACCCGCCAGTGCGGCCCGTGGCCCAGGAACCCGCCGAGCGTGTGGCCCGCCGATGGCGCGAGGCCGCGCGAAGCGAAGTAGAGGTCGAGCGAGAACACGCTCATGCCGATGGCGCCGAGCGGCACCAGGCCGATCTCGACGTGGCGGCGCGACAGCACCTCGCACAGCAGCGAGCCGGCGCCGATGCCGATCGAGAAGACGACGAGCAGGAGCGACGCGACCTGCTCGTCGCCGTGCAGCACGTCCTTGGCGAAGGACGGGAACTGGGCCAGGAATGCGGCACCGAAGAACCACATCCAGGAGATGCCGAGCAGCGAGCGGAAGACGACGATGTTGCCGTGCGCGAGACGCAGGTTGCGCACGGTCTCGCTGACCGGGTTCCAGTTGATGCGCAGGCCCGGGTCGCTCGAGGGCGATGCCGGCACGGCCTGCGCCGTCAGCCGGCCGATGACGGCGACGCCCAGGCAGGCAATCGCCACGTAGGCCGGGCCGGCCTGCGGCACCGCGATGAGCAGGCCGCCGGCGACGTTGCCGAGCAGGATCGCGACGAAGGTGCCCATCTCGAGCATGCCGTTGCCGCCGGTCAGCTCGCGCTCGCCGAGGTGCTGCGGCAGGTAGGCGAACTTGACCGGGCCGAAGATCGTCGAGTGCACGCCCATGAGGAAGACGCAGGCGAGCAGGAGGGCGACGTCGGCCTGCAGGAAGCCCCAGCCGGCGACGGCCATGATGGCGATCTCGAGCCACTTGACGAAGCGCGTCAGGGCCGCCTTGTCGAACTTGTCGGCGAGCTGGCCGCTGGTCGCCGAGAACAGCAGGAAGGGCAGGATGAAGAGGGCGCCGATCGCCAGCCCGGCCAGCTCGCTCGGCAGCCAGCTCACCTGCAGCTGGTAGGTGACGAGCACCGTCAGCGCGAACTTGAACAGGTTGTCGTTGCCGGCGCCCAGGAACTGGGTCCAGAAGAAGGGCGCGAAGCGGCGCTGGCCGAGCAGCGCGAACTGGTTCGGGTGGGCCGCCTCGGGCGCGGCTTCGATCTTTCCCGAAGCGTCGGCGTGAGTGTCCAAGCGCTGCTCCCGTGTCGCGGCCCGTCCGCGAGCCGAATCTAACCGCTCAGTCGGCCAGCCGGTCGATCAGGAAATTGGCGCCGTCGTACTGGCCGAGCACGTCGACCAGATACGGCAGGGCCGCCTCGAGCTGGGCGTGCAGCAGGTGCGGCGGGTTGAGGACGAACACGCCGCTGCCCGACAGACCGAAGCCCTGCGCGTCGGGCTGCTGGACGGTGAGGCGCACGTGCAGCCAGGGGCCCGGCGCCATCGCCTGCAGGCGCCGCGGCAGCTCCGCCGCCTCGACCTTGCGCACCTGCGGGTACCAGACCAGGTAGACGCCCTCGGCGAAGCGGGCCAGGGCGTCGCGCAGGGTCGCGACGACGCGCCCGTAGTCGCGGTTGCCCTCGTAGCTCGGGTCGACGAGGACGGCGCCGCGCCGGCTCGGCGGCGGCAGCTGCGACTTCAGGCCGTCGAAGCCGTCGACGTCGTAGACCGTGGCGCGACGGTCGCCGGCGAGCGCCGCGTGCAGGATCTTCTGCTCGGTCGGATGCAGCTCGAAGGCGCGCAGCTGGTCGTGGTCGCGCAGCAGCATCTGCGCGAGCGCCGGCGAGCCCGGGTACTGGGCCAGGACGCCGTCCGGGTTGAAGCGGCGCACCAGGGCCCGGTAGTCGGCGACGGGGCCGGGCAGGTCGTCGCGGGTCCAGAGCCGGCCGATGCCCTGCTCGTACTCGCCTTTCTTGCGCGCATAGGCGCCTTCGAGCGAGTAGCCGCCGGCGCCGGCGTGGGTGTCGACGAAGCGGTACGGCTTGGGCTTGGCGTTCAGGTGCGTCAGCACCAGCATCAGCACCAGGTGCTTGAGCACGTCGGCGTGGTTGCCGGCGTGGAAGGCGTGGCGGTAGGCGAGCATCAGCGGCGCCCGGTCCGCGACCGGAACAGCTCGACGATGCCGACTTCCCTCGGCCCCGCGATGAGGCTGAAGGTTTCTCCGGCGGCGATCGTGCCCGGCTCGCGCACCGCCAGGTAGCAGCCGCACCAGGCGCTCTGGGTCATCAGCTTGACGGCATGCTTGAAGCCCAGCGCCGCGGCCAGCTTGAAGCAGGGAAAGCGCGGCTCGCTGACGGCCAGGGCGCAGTGGGGGAAACGGAGCACGTCGCCGATCCACAGTCCGCTCTCGACGACGCCTTCGAGCGTCAGGTTCTCGCCCAGGGCGCCGGGCGGCAGCGGCTCGTCCCACAGGGCCACGCCGGCCTGCGCCCGGACCGTCTGCCAGAAGCGGTAGTGCTCGGCCGGGTAGGCGTAGACGGCCTTGCCTGGCCCGCCGTGGACGGAAAGGTCGGCCTGCTCGTCGCCTTCGATGCCGAGCGGCAGCACGGCGCGCGCGCCCACGACCGGGCGCTTGCCGATCGCTGTCATGACCCGTCGGCCGTTGATGGACACCGCCGCGGCGCGCGCCACGTTGAGGCTGCGCAGGACACCGGAGCGGGCCACTCGTCGCTCCGCTTCGACCCTCCCGGCCTCGCTCACGCCGACGGGACCCGGTAGCCCGGCCGCGACGCGACGACGGCACGGCCGCGCCGGCCGCCGATCCAGTCGATGAAGATCCGCCCGGCCGGGTGGCTGACGCGGAAGGAGCGCATTGCATGCACCGTCTCGGCGAGCGCCGGGTCGCCCTCGACGACGACGGCGAGCGGCGCGCCGCCGTGCGCGGCCCAGGCGCCGCGCTCGACGAGGGCGTAGGCCCCCCGCTCGCGGACCTGGGCGATGAAGCTGCGCCCCGGGTCCGCGGTCTGGTACCAGGGGGCGAGCGGCTCGATCCGGGCCGCGCGCCAGAGCGCCTGCTCGGCAACGTGCACGCCGGAACCCTCGCCGGCGCTGAGGAAGAGCGCCGCCGGTGGGGCGCTCCCGGAACTTGCGGCTCGCGGCAGATTCGTGGACAGCGCCGCCTGCGGCGAGCCGGCGGCCAGGTCGCGGATCCGGCTGACGGCGTCGACGCCGCTGTTTCCCGGCGTCGCGGCGCGGCCCCGGGCGCGCTGCGGGCCGACGAGGATGAACTCGCCGCGGGCGATCGGGCGCCGGTCGTGGACCAGGCTCTGGGCGGCGATCCGCAGCTCGGCCTCCGGCGCGTTCAGCAGGGCGGCGTCGACCTCGCCGTTCGTCACCGCGTCCAGGACGGCCAGCGCCGGCCCGGGCACCAGCTTGACGGCGATGCCGGTGTCGGCGCTGAAGGCCCGCTGCAGCCCCGGGCCCAGCCCGGAGTCGGCCAGGGCCCGGTCGAGGCCGACGCGAAGCGGGCCGCCGCTGCCCGGTCGCCGTTGCGCCGCCGCCAGCGACGGCAGCAGCAGGGCGCCGGCGGCGACGAGGAACGGACGGCGCGTCATGCCCCGATTATCGCGGCGCCGCTCCCCCGACCCTGCGGGGTGGCGGGCTCGAAATCGAGGGCTACACTGACAAAAAAGCCGGGAAACCGGCGTTCGCCGCTGGCGGATCTGGCCCTCCCGGGCCCGGTCGACTGACTGGATTGCCATGAATTCCCTTCCCTCCCGCCCCGCGGCCCTGAACCTCCCTCGCGACCTCCGCCACCGCAAGCTCATCGACTGGGTCGCCGAGATGGCCGCCCTGACCGGTGCCAAGGACGTCTACTGGTGCGACGGCAGCGACGCCGAGTACGAGCGGCTGTGTGCCGGGCTGGTGGCGGCGGGCACCTTCGTCCGGCTGAACCCCGACCTGCGCCCGCGCAGCTACCTGGCGCGCAGCGCGCCGAGCGACGTCGCCCGGGTCGAGGACCGCACCTTCATCTGCTCCGAGCGGGCCGAGGACGCCGGCCCGACCAACAACTGGAAGTCGCCGGCCGAGATGCGGCAGCTGCTGCAGACCGGCCTCCCCGAAGGCACGCCGCCCCTCTTTCGCGGCTGCATGCGCGGCCGGACGATGTACGTCGTGCCCTTCTCGATGGGTCCGCTCGGCTCGGAGATCTCGCACATCGGCGTCGAGCTGAGCGACAGCGCCTACGTCGCCGTCAACATGAAGCTGATGACGCGCATGGGCCGGGCCGTCCTCGACGTGCTCGGCGCCGACGGCCACTTCGTGCCCTGCATGCACTCCGTCGGGGCGCCGCTGGCGCCGGGCGAAAAGGACGTCCCCTGGCCGTGCAACACGACCAAGTACATCGTCCACTACCCCGAGACCAAGGAGATCTGGAGCTACGGCTCCGGCTACGGCGGCAACGCCCTGCTCGGCAAGAAGTGCTTCGCCCTGCGCATCGCTTCGGTCATGGGCCGCGCCGACGTCGACCCGTCTTCCGGCAACCCGGGCTGGCTGGCCGAGCACATGCTGATCCTGGGCGTCACCTCGCCCCAGGGCGAGAAGCACCACGTCGCGGCGGCGTTCCCGAGCGCCTGCGGCAAGACCAACTTCGCGATGCTGATTCCGCCGGCCGGCCTCGCCGGCTGGAAGGTCACCACGGTCGGCGACGACATCGCCTGGATCAAGCCGGGCGCCGACGGGCGGCTGCACGCCATCAACCCGGAAGCCGGCTACTTCGGCGTCGCCCCCGGGACCAACGAGCAGACCAACCCGAACTGCATGGCCAGCCTGCGCAGCGACGCCATCTTCACCAACGTCGCCCTGACCGACGACGGCGACGTCTGGTGGGAAGGCATGACCGCCGAGCCGCCCGCGCACCTGATCGACTGGCAGGGGCGCGACTGGACGCCGGCCTCCGGCACGCCGGCGGCGCACCCGAATGCGCGTTTCACCGTCGCCGCGACCAACAACCCGGCGCTCGATCCGGCCTGGGACTCGCCCGAGGGGGTGCCGATCGACGCCTTCGTCTTCGGCGGCCGGCGCTCGAGCACGGTGCCGCTGGTGGCCGAGGCGCGCGACTGGACCGAGGGCGTCTACATGGCCGCGACGATGGGCTCGGAGACCACCGCGGCCGCCGCCGGTACCCAGGGAATCGTCCGCCGCGACCCGTTCGCCATGTTGCCGTTCATAGGCTACAACATGAGTGAGTACTTCCAGCACTGGCTGGATTTCGGCGCCGCCACGGGTCGCTCCGGGGTCCGCCTGCCCAAGATCTTCTGCGTCAACTGGTTCAGGAAGGGCGACGACGGCAAGTTCGTCTGGCCTGGCTACGGCGAGAACATGCGGGTCCTGCGCTGGATCGTCGAGCGCGTCGAAGGCCGCGCCGGCGGCGTGCTGAACCCGTTCGGCACGACACCGCGCCACGAGGACCTCGACTGGTCCGGCCTCGACTTCGGTCGCGAGCGCTACGAGAAGGTCACCTCGCTGGACCCGGCCGCCTGGGCTGCCGAGCTCGCCCTGCACGAGGACCTGTTCGGCCAGCTCGCCCGGGGCCTGCCGGCCGAGCTGCCCGAGGTGCGGCAGCGCATCGCCGACCGGTTCGCCGCTTGACGCGGCGGCGGTGGCGACCGGCGGCGCCGGTGCGTCGATGAGCCAGCCCTCGTCCGAGCCGCCGTCCCGGCCGCCGGTTGCCGCCGCCGCCCATGACCTCAGCGAGGCCGAGTTCGTCGAGCTCGACGAGTTGCTCGCCGGCATCCCGGAGCCGCTCGAGCCGCTCGACATCGTCATGCTCGACGGCTTCCTGTGCGGAGTGATCGTTCAGCCGCGCCTCGTCGAGGCCGAGGAATGGCTGCCCTACGTCTTCGACGAGGGTGGCCATCGCTGGGGCGAAGCCGAGGCCTCGCCGGAGCGGTTGCGCGCCGAAAGCCTGGTGCTCCGGCGCCGGACGGCGCTCGGCCGCTCGCTGGCCGAGTTCGGCAGCTTCGACCCGTTCATCCTCGAGCCCGAGCCGCTGGCCGAAGGCGACGTCGATGCGCGGGCTGCTGGCGAGGGCGAGAGCGCGGCAGTCCCGGCCGAGGGCGGGGCGGTTGCTGCCGAAGGCGTGGTGGTCGCTCCCGCTCCGGCCGACCCGATCGCCGAAGCCCTGCTGCCGTGGGTCGCGGGCTTCGAGCAGGCCATGCACCTGTTCCCCGAGCTGCTCGAGGTGGACGACCCGGCCGTCGCGACGACCCTGGCGCGCCTGTTCCGCTTCCTGCCGCCGGGCAACGACGACGACCTGGCCACGCTGGCGATCCTGGCCCGCGAGCGACCGCTGCCGACGCTCGACGCGGCCATCACCGAGGTGGCCACCTGCGTCGCCGAGCTGCACGACCTCACCGAGCCGCTGCGCTACCAGGTCGAGGCGGTGCGCCGCGAGCAGCCCAAGGTCGGGCGCAACGACCCGTGCCCTTGCGGAAGCGGACGCAAGTTCAAGCAGTGCCACGGCGCACGCACGCCGTGATCGTCCGGCACGGCGTCGGTACCGGTGCGGTGGACGCCTCCTGATGCGGCTGCAGCTGCTGTCGGACCTGCACCTCGAGACCGAGCGCTACGAGCCGGCGCCGGCACCCGGGGCCGAGCTGCTGATCCTCGCCGGCGACATCGACGCCGGCTGGCACGGGCTGGACCGGTTCCGCGACTGGCCGCGGCCGGTGCTGTTCGTCCCCGGCAACCACGAGTTCGACGGCCGCGACCTGGCCCGCGCGATGCCCGAGCTGCGTGCCCGCTGTGCCGGGCTCGGCATCACCCTGCTCGAGCGCGAGAGTCTCGTCGCCGGCGATGCCGAAGGGGCGCGCATCCGCATCGTCGCCACCACGCGCTGGTGCGACTTCGACCTGTTCGGCGCGACGCGCCGGCCGAAGGCGATGCGCGCGGCGGCCTACTTCATGGACCTCATGCAGGCTCAGCAGGGCGGCCGTCCGTTCGACGTCGCGGCGGTCCGCGCCGAGGCGCTGGCTTGCCGCGCCTGGCTGGAGGCCGAGCTGATTCAGCCGCGCGGCGACTGGGACCGCACGGTCGTCGTGACCCATTTCGGGCCCAGCCTGAAGAGCGCCGACCCGCGCTACGGTGCACAGAGCGGCACGGCCAGCTTCTGCAACGCCGACGACGACCTGCTCCCGTACGCCGATCTGTGGCTGCACGGCCATCTGCATTGCGTGCACGACTACCGGGTGGCGCACGGACGCGGCTCGACCCGCGTCGTCTGCAATTCGCGCGGGCATGCACACCGCGGCGAAGCGGCCGGGCACCAGCCCCTGCTGGTTCTCGAGGTCTGACGAGTGGCGGCGTCCGCCGCGAAGAGGGCGGAGAAGGCCGCGGGGTCAGTAGCTCGAGCGTCGGTGCAGCCGATCCTCGAAGCGGCTCCGGGCCCCGGCTTCGCGCCGGGCCGTGTCCTCTGCCTCGGGCTCGAGCGTGGTCATGGCGTCGAGCCCGAACGCGGTGCCCATCTCGGCCGGATCCTCGACCCGTGCGCCGATAGCACGCCGCGAGATCAGGGCGAAGAACCGGCGGGCGGGGGCGATCAGCTTCATCGGCACCTTCCGAAGCGAGGCTTCGTCAGGCGCAGTATGGAATGGGATCGATGACCGCGGCGTGTCGAAATGCGACGCCGGACGGTTGCATTTCGCGCTTCCGCGCAGCGCGTTGCGGGGGCTGTCCGCGCTACTGCGCGACGTACTTGTTGCCGGCCGCCTTGTAGCGGGCGACGGCGCGCTTGAGGTCGCGCAGCTCGTCGCAGGGCAGGAAGCAGGCCTTGTCGAGCTCGCTCAGCCGCTGTTCGGCCATCGGCAGGTTGCCCGACATCAGGTACAGCTCGCCCGAGTACTCGAGCGCACCGCGGTGCTTGGGGTCGATCCGGAGCGCGTCGTTGTAGAAGCGCTCGGCACTGGCGTAGTTGGCGGGGTCGGTCTTGCGCAGGCTGTAGCCCATGAGGTTGTTCCAGTCGGCGCTGTTGACGTCGTTGACCTTCTTCAGCTCCTCGACCGCGCCGCGCCAGTCCTTGGCGGCGATGCGGGCCCGTGCTTGGGCCAGGGCGTCCGGGGCCGCGGACGTGGCGCTGGTGTCGACGGCCAGGCTGGCGCCGGCGACGACCAGGAGGCACGAGGCGACGCCAAGACGCAGGGTGGCTGACTTCATCGCAATCTCCGAGTGGACCGACGGGTCGGGAGCATAGCGGCTGCGCCCACGCCGTGCGGTCGCCGGGCCCCCGCCTCCTAGAATCGCGCCCCCGCCACCTGCCGACCGCGCGCCCGCGGCGCGCCATGCCCGCACCGACCTACTGCGCCGTCGACTTCGGCACCTCGAACTCGGCCATCGCGGTGCCGCACGGCGGCACGATGCAGCTGGTCGAGCTCGAGCCGGGGTTCCGGACCATGCCGACGGCGGTCTTCTACACCGCCGACGGCCCCGCACGGGAGACCCCGCGCTGCGAGTTCGGCCGCGCCGCCGTCGCTGCCTACGTCGATGGCATCGAAGGCCGGCTGATGCGCTCGATGAAGAGCGTCCTCGGCAGCAGCCTGGTCGAGCAGGGCACCGACGTCGGCGGTGGCCGCGCCGTCCGCTTCCTCGATGTCGTCGCGACCTACCTCGCGCACCTGCGCAGGCGCGCCGAGGCGACGGCCGGCGCGCCGCTCACGCGCGCAGTGATCGGCCGCCCGGTCTTCTTCGTCGACGGCGACCCGACGCGCGATGCCTTGGCCGAGGCGGCACTGCGCAAGGCGGCGCGCCTGGCGGGGTTCAGCGAGGTCCGCGTCCAGTACGAGCCCATCGCTGCCGCTTTCGACCACGAGCGCAGCGTCACGGCCGAGGAGAAGGTGCTCGTGGCCGACATCGGCGGCGGAACGTCGGACTTCTCGCTCGTCCGCGTCGGCCCCGGACGGGCCCGTCGCCTCGACCGCAAGGACGACATCCTCGCCAGCCACGGCGTGCACATCGCCGGCACCGACTTCGACCGGCGCATCGAGCTGGCGGCGATCCTGCCCCTGCTCGGCTACGGCGCCTTCGGCCCGGCGAGCGACGACGCCTCGCCGCGGGAGGTGCCCAGCGCCGTCTACTTCGACCTCGCGACCTGGCACCTGATCAACACCGTCTACAACCCGCAGCGGGTCGCCGAGCTGCGCAGCATGCGCTCTTTCTATGCCGACGCGGGCCTGCACCGGCGCCTGATGACGGTCGTGACCGAGCGGCTGGGCCACGAGCTCGTCGCCCGCGCCGAGGCGGCCAAGATCGCGGTAGCCGGCGGCGGCGCGAGCACCATCGCGCTCGACCTCGTCGAGCCTGGCCTGGCGGTCGTGCTGGACGCCGGCGGCGCCCTGAAGGCCCTCGACGCCGATCTCGAGCGCATCGTCGGCGCGGCGCGGACGACGGTGGCGCTGGCGGGCCTCGGGCCCGACGACGTCGATGCGCTCTACTTCACTGGCGGCTCGACCGGGCTGGACGTGCTCGGCGAGCGCCTCCGCGGCGCCTTTCCACGGGCGCGGGCGGTCCGCGGCGACCGCTTCGCGAGCGTCGCCAACGGCCTGGCGCTGCACGCGCAGCAGCGCTTCGGGGCACGCTGAAGCCGGATCGGCGCGCGAACCGCCCGGTCAGGCGCCGAGCACGGCGGCCATCGCCTGGGCGGTGGCCTGCACGTTGCCGCGGTTCAGTCCGGCGACGCACATCCGCCCCGAGCGCAGCAGGTAGACCGCGAACTCCTCCCGCAAGCGCTCGACCTGCTCCGGCGACAGCCCGGTGTAGCTGAACATGCCGCGCTGGTTCAGGAAATAGGCGAAGTCGCGGTCCGGCATCCGCGCCGCCAGGACCCGGTGCAGCTCGACGCGCATGGCCCGAATCCGCTCGCGCATCGCCGCCAGCTCGGCCTCCCAGGCTTGGCGCAGGCCGGGCTCGCCGAGCACGGCGGCGACGATTTGGCCGCCATGGATCGGGGGGCTCGAGTAGTTGCGGCGGACGGTGAACTTGAGCTGGCCGAGCACTTTCTCGGCCTCGGCCGCGTCGGCGCAGACGACGCTGAGCGCTCCGCAGCGCTCGCCGTACAGGCTCATGCTCTTGGAAAAGGAGTTGGCGACGACGAAACGCATCGGCGTGCCGTCGGCGCGGCGGGCCGCGCCGAGCGCGCGCACCGCGTAGGCGTCCTCGGCGATGCCGTCGCCGAAGCCCTGGTAGGCGAGGTCGAGGTAGGGCAGCAGGTCGCGCTCGGCGAGGATCGGGATCAGCTCGTCCCACTGGCCGCGGCGGAGGTCGACGCCGGTCGGGTTGTGGCAGCAGGCGTGCAGCAGGACGATGCTGCGCGGCGGCAGGGCGCGCAGGGTCGCGCACAGGGCCGCGAAGTCGAGCCCGCCGGTGGCGGCGTCGTAGTACGGGTAGCTGTGCACGGCGATGCCGGCGCCGTCGAACATCGAGGCGTGGTTCTCCCAGCTCGGGTCGCTGACCCAGACCGCGCTACCCGGCAGCCAGCGCGCAAGGAAATCGGCGCCGACCTTGAGCCCGCCGCTCGAGCCGACCGACTGGATCGTGGCGACCCGCTTCGCTGCCAGCGCCTCGTGCTCGCGCCCGAACAGGAGCGCCTGGACTTCGCCGCGCATGTTGGCGGCGCCCTCGATCGGC
>NZ_JANODC010000358.1:0-8856 GCF_031412495.1 Rhizobacter sp.
GCACCTTCCGCGCCCACGAGAAGGTGACCGAGCGGGTGATGGACTCGAACGACCTGGAACGCGAGCGCGGCATCACGATCCTGGCCAAGAACTGCGCCGTCGAATGGAAAGGGACGCACGTCAACATCGTCGACACGCCCGGCCACGCCGACTTCGGCGGCGAGGTCGAGCGGGTGCTGTCGATGGTCGACAGCGTGCTGCTGCTGATCGACGCCGTCGAGGGGCCGATGCCGCAGACCCGCTTCGTCACCCGAAAGGCCCTGGCGCTCGGCCTGAAGCCGATCGTCGTCGTCAACAAGGTCGACCGGCCCGGCGCTCGTGAAGACTACGCCGTCAACGCCACCTTCGACCTGTTCGACAAGCTCGGCGCCAGCGAAGGCCAGCTCGACTTTCCGGTGATCTACGCCTCGGGCCTTAACGGCTGGGCAACGCTCGAGAAGGGCGCCCTCGGCACCGACCTGGCGCCGCTGTTCGACGCGATTCTCGAGCACGTGCCGGCGCACGCCGGCGAGCCCGGCGATCCGCTGCAGCTGCAGATCTGCTCGCTCGACTACTCCACCTACGTCGGCCGGATCGGCATCGGCCGCATCAACCAGGGCACCCTGAAGCCGATGCAGGACGTGGCCCTGTACTCGGGCCCGGACTCGACGCCGCTGAAGGCGCGTGTCAACCAGGTGCTGAAGTTCGAGGGCCTCGAGCGCCAGCAGGCGACCGAGGCCGGGCCGGGCGACATCGTCCTGATCAACGGCATCGAGGGCATCGGCATCGGCGTCACGCTGACCGACCTCGAGCGGCCGCTGCCGCTGCCCATGCTGCAGGTCGACGAGCCGACGCTGACCATGAACTTCTGCGTCAACAACTCGCCGCTGGCCGGCCGCGAGGGCAAATTCGTGACCAGCCGGCAGATCCGCGATCGCCTCGACCGCGAGCTGCAGAGCAACGTCGCGCTGAAGGTGCGCGACACCGAGGAGGACGGCGTCTTCGAGGTCTCCGGCCGCGGCGAGCTGCACCTGACGATCCTGCTCGAGAACATGCGCCGCGAGGGCTACGAACTCGCCGTCTCGAAGCCGCGCGTCGTCTTCCACGAGAAGGACGGCGAGCGCCTCGAGCCGATCGAGTTCGTCACCGCCGACGTCGAAGACCAGCACCAGGGCGCCGTCATGCAGGCGCTCGGCGAGCGACGGGCCGACCTGGTGAACATGGAGTCGGACGGAAGAGGGCGGGTGCGCCTCGACTACAAGATCCCGGCGCGCGGCCTGATCGGCTTCCAGAACGAGTTCCTGAACCTGACCCGCGGCACCGGCCTCATCAGCAACATCTTCGACAGCTACGAGCCGTACAAGGGAGAGATCGAGGGTCGCAAGAACGGCGTCCTGATCAGCCAGGACGACGGCGAGGCGGTGACGTACTCGCTCGGCAAGCTCGACGATCGCGGCCGGATGTTCGTCAAGGCCGGCGATCCGCTCTACGAAGGCATGGTGATCGGCATCCACAGCCGCGACAACGACCTGGTCGTCAACGCGGTGCGCGGCAAGCAGCTCACCAACTTCCGCGTCTCCGGCAAGGAAGACGCGATCAAGATCACGCCGCCGATCCAGCTCACGCTCGAGTACGCGGTGGAGTTCATCTCAGACGACGAGCTGGTCGAGATCACGCCGAAGTCGATCCGCATCAGGAAGCGCCACCTGAAGGAGCACGAGCGGAAGAAGGCCTCGCGCGAGTGACGCACCCGGCGCCGGCCGGGAGCTAGACCAGGCCGGCGTTGATCGAGGCGAGTGCCGCCGAGCCGGGGCAGAGGGCCGCATCGTCGAGCCCGTTCAGCGGCACCTCGACCGTGTGCAGGTGCTCGTGCAGGTCCTCGGCGCCGGCGCGCACGTAGAGCAGGCCGGTCAGGATCTCGCCGCGCGCCTCGTGGGCCGCGATGTGGCCCATGGCGGCTAGCCGGTCGCCCGGGTCGTAGCCTTCGGCGAGCTTCCTCAGGCGCAGCACGCTGCCGTCGTGCTGCGTCACCTCGATGATCTCGCCGGGGCCGTACGAGGCGGTGACCGGGTCGCGGCGCGGCATGAAGTCGAGCCGGTTGACGGCCTCGTTGTGCTCGCGCACGTAGTCGTAGCTCTTGGTGCTGCCGGCGTGGTTGTTGAAGGCGACGCACGGGCTGATGACGTCGAGCAGGGCGGCGCCGCGGTGCCGCAGGGCGCCCTTGATCAGCGGCACGAGCTGCTCCTTGTCGCCCGAGAAGCTGCGCGCCACGTAGCTGGCACCGAGCTGCAGCGCGAGCGCCACCAGGTCGATCGCGGAGTCGCTGTTGACGACGCCGCGCTTGCTCTTGCTGCCGGTGTCGGCCGTGGCCGAGAACTGGCCCTTGGTCAGCCCGTAGACGCCGTTGTTCTCGACGATGTAGGTCATGTTCACGCCGCGCCGCATGGCGTGCGCGAACTGGCCGAGGCCGATCGAGGCCGAGTCGCCGTCGCCGCTGACGCCGAGGTAGATGAGGTCGCGGTTGGCGAGGTTGGCGCCGGTCAGGACCGAGGGCATCCGCCCGTGCACGGTGTTGAAGCCGTGCGACGCGCCGAGGAAATAGTCGGGCGTCTTCGACGAGCAGCCGATACCCGACAGCTTGGCGACCCGGTGCGGCTCGATGTCGAGCTCCCAGCAGGCCTGGACCAGCGCCGCCGAAATCGAGTCGTGGCCGCAGCCGGCGCAGAGCGTCGAGATCTTGCCTTCGTAGTCGCGCCGCGTGAAGCCGAGCGCGTTCCTCGGCAGGGTGGGGTGGTGCAGGCGCGGCTTGGCGATGTAGGTCATGCTGCTTCTTCCCGCGCGATCGGCTCGACGTTGGCCGGACGCAGCCGCGCCGCGATGGCTTCGGTGATGAAGCGCGCCGTGATCGGCGTGCCGTCGAAATGCAGGATGGGCTGCAGCCGCGCCGGGTCGACCTCCTGCTCGTTGACGAGCATCATGCGCAGCTGGGCGTCGCGGTTCTGCTCGACGACGAAGACCGTCTCGTGCGCGGCGATGAAGGCGTCGACGGCTGCACCGAACGGAAAGGCGCGGATGCGCAGGGCGTCGACGTCGATGCCATCGGCCTCCAGCCGGTCGAGTGCCTCGCTCATGGCCGGACTCGTCGACCCGAAGTAGACGACGCCGAAGCGGGTGGGGCGCGGGGCCCGCCGCGCGACCGGCTGCGGCACGAGCTCCTTGGCCGTTTCGAACTTCTTGAGCAGGCGGTTCACGTTGTAGATGTAGTCCGGGCCGGCTTCCGAGTAGCGGGCGTACGCATCGCGCGTGGTACCGCGGGTGAAGTAGGCGCCCTTCGACGGGTGTGTCCCCGGCCAGGTGCGCCAGGGGATGCCGTCACCCTCGACGTCGAGGTAGCGGCCGAAATCGGCGCCTTCGTCGAGCCGCTCGCGCGTCATCACCTTGCCGCGGTCGTAGCGGTGCGAGTCGTCCCACTCGAGCGGCTCGCACAGGCGGTGGTTCATGCCGATGTCGAGATCCGTCATCAGGAACACCGGCGTCTGCAGGCGGTCGGCCAGGTCGAGCGAGCGTGCTGCGAACTCGAAGCACTCGCGCGGATCTTCGGGAAACAGCAGCACGTGCTTGGTGTCGCCGTGCGATGCGTAGGCGCAGCTCAGGAGATCGGCCTGCTGCGTGCGCGTCGGCATCCCGGTGGACGGGCCGCCGCGCTGCACGTTGATGATGGTCACCGGGATCTCGGCGAAGTAGGCCAGGCCGATGAACTCGGTCATCAGCGAGACGCCAGGCCCCGAGGTCGTGGTGAAGGCACGGGCACCGTTCCAGCCGGCGCCGACGACGATGCCGATGGAGGCGATCTCGTCTTCTGCCTGGACGATGGCGAACTTGTTGCGGCCGCTCGCCTTGTCGACGCGCAGCTTCTCGCAGTATTTCTGGAACGCTTCGGCGAGCGACGAGCTCGGCGTGATCGGGTACCAGGCACAGACGGTCGCGCCGCCGTAGACGCAACCGAGCGCCGCTGCCGCATTGCCTTCCATGAAGATGCGCTTGCCGACCCCGTCGCGGCGCTCGATGCGCAGGCCCAGCTGGTCCCCAAGGTGCTCACGGCCGTGGTGCAGGCCCATCATGAACGCGTCCAGGTTGGGCTGCAGCAGCTTCGTCTTGCCGCGGTACTGCTCGCCGAGCAGGGTCGCGATGACCTCGGGCTCGATGCCCAGCATCGCCGCCAGCACGCCGACATAGACGATGTTCTTGAGCAGCTGACGCTCGCGGGGATCGTCGTAGCGTGTCGCGCACAGGTCGGCCAGGGGCACGCCGAGGACGACGACGTCGCTGCGGAACTTGGAGGCGGGCAGGGGCCTGGAGCTGTCGTAGAGGAGGTATCCGCCCGGCTCGATCTCGGCCAGGTCCTTGTCCCAGGTCTGCGGGTTCATCGCCACCATGAGGTCGACGCCACCGCGCCGGGCGAGGTAACCCTTCTCGCTGACGCGCACCTCGTACCAGGTCGGCAGTCCCTGGATGTTCGACGGGAAGATGTTGCGCGGGCTGACCGGCACGCCCATGCGCAGCAGGCTGCGCGCGAACAACTCGTTGGCGGAGGCCGAACCCGACCCGTTGACGTTGGCGAACATGACGACGAAGTCGTTGACGGCCTCGATGCGTGCCACCGCATCGGCCTTCCCGGGCAATGTCATGAAACGGCAGCTCCCTTCCGGAGACCGGGCGCCGTGTTGCGGCAGGCGTGGCCGGCACGGGCCTGCGAGATCATGAACTTCTGCATGTCCCAGGCCCCGGTCGGGCAGCGCTCCGCGCACAGGCCGCAATGCAGGCAGACGTCTTCGTCCTTGACCATGACGCGCCCCGTCTTCAGCGTCGAGGAGACATAGAGCGGCTGCTCCACGTTGAGGGCCGGCGCGTGCAGCCGGGTCCGCAGCTCGGCCTCCTCGCCGTTGAGCGTGAAGCTGATGCAGTCGGTCGGGCAGATGTCGACGCAGGCATCGCACTCGATGCACTGGCTGGTGGTGAACACCGTCTGCACGTCGCAGTTGAGGCAGCGTTGCGCTTCCTTCCACGCCGTGGCGACGTCGAAACCGAGCTCGACCTCGACCTTGATGTTCTTCAGCACCTGGCCCACGTCGCGCCAGGGAACCTTGTTGCGGAGATCGGGCGTGACGTCGTTGTCGTAGCTCCACTCGTGGATGCCCATCTTCTGCGACACCAGCGTCACGCCCGGCGGCGGCCGGTGCGTTACGTCTTCGCCGTTCAGGAACTTGTCGATCGAGATCGCTGCAGCGTGGCCCTGGGCTACGGCCCAGATGATGTTCTTCGGCCCGAGCGCCGCGTCCCCGCCGAAGAAGACGCGCGGCAGGCTGGACTGCAGCGTCGTGGCGTCGAGCACCGGCATGTTCCACTCGTCGAAGGCGATGCCGGCGTCGCGCTCGATCCAGGGAAAAGCATTCTCCTGGCCGACGGCGACGAGCACGTCGTCGCACGCGAACACCTGTTCGGGCTCGCCCGTCGACACCAGCTGGCGCCGGCCCTGCTCGTCGCGGACGGCGCGGACCTTGTCGAAGCTCATGCCGGTCAGCCTGCCGTTCTCGTGCAGGAACGCCTTGGGCACCAGGCAGTCGAGGATCGGGATGCCTTCGTGGATGGCGTCCTCCTTCTCCCACGGCGATGCCTTCATCTCCTCGAAAGGCGAGCGGACGATGACCTTGACGTCCTCGCCGCCGAGGCGCCGGGCGCTGCGGCAGCAGTCCATCGCGGTGTTGCCGCCGCCGAGGACGATGACGCGCCGGCCGATCACCGTGACATGGCCGAACGAGACCGAGGACAGCCAGTCGATGCCGATGCGGATGTTGGCCGCGGCCTCCTGGCGGCCGGGGATCGCCAGGTCGCGGCCGCGCGGCGCCCCGGAGCCGACGAAGACGGCGTCCCAGTTCTCGGCGAGGAGGCTGCGCATGGAATCGATGCGCGAGCCGCCTCGGAACTCGACCCCCAGTTCCAGCACGTAGCCGGTTTCCTCGTCGATCACTTCCTCGGGCAGGCGGAAGCGTGGAATCTGCGACCGGATCATGCCGCCGGCGCGTGTGTCGCCGTCGAAGACGACCACCTCGTAGCCGAGCGGCGCCAGGTCGCGCGCGACGGTCAGCGACGCCGGCCCGGCCCCGACGCAGGCGATCCGCCTGCCGTTGCGCCCGGTCGCCGGACGGGGCAGGCGGGCGGTGATGTCTCCCTTGAAGTCGGCGGCGACCCGCTTCAGCCGGCAGATTGCCACCGGCTCGGGCTTCTCGGCCTGGGCTTCCTCGACACGGCCGCGTCGGCACGCCGGCTCGCACGGGCGATCGCACGTGCGCCCGAGGATGCCCGGGAACACGTTCGACTCCCAGTTCACCAGGTAGGCATCGTCGTACCGGCCGGCAGCGATCAGGCGGATGTACTCGGGAACCGGGGTGTGGGCAGGGCAAGCCCACTGGCAGTCGACAACCTTGTGGAAGTAGTCAGGATCGCCGATATCGGTGGCTTGCAACGCGTCCCTTTCGGCGCTCCGCCATGGGCTCTGTGCACCGTCAGCGCACAGCGAGCACGATGCTAGGGCGGCCCACCGCGGTTGTCAGCAGGGTTTGTTCGGCGCGGACCGAGGTGAGGGCATGGCAGGGCCATCGAGGCTGTGCCCGTCCATCACCGACTTGGTTTACATAATATACATCGTCGCGCATGCAGTTCCGGAACAACGGGCTCGTCAGTCTTCGGTCGAATCCGGCGCCTCGGCCGATTCGACCTCCTCGTCGAACGCCTTCAGCTCGACCAGAGGCTTCTCCGGCCGCGGTTTGTCGAGCGGCCTGCAGATCGTGCTCTTCAGCCGGGCCAGCCGGTCCGACCGCTCGAGGGCCGCGAAGACGAGCTCCGGCGACGTCATGAGCGCAAAGGGGTTGGAAACGTGGTCGCTGTCGCTGCTGGTGTCCATGGGTCGCTCGGTGGGGGTCGATGCGGCCGAATGTAGGTAGAGCCTCGTTTCGCGCCCAGTTGGCGCCAGGCGGTTTGCTGTGTCGGGAACTGCCTGACAAGGACGTCCATGTCGGGTTGCCAATCCGTGACGTTAAACCAGAAAACTTCTTTGCGGATAACAGCTTGAGACGCCTATGCAAAGCGGTTTCGATGTTCCCGTGCCGCCTGACCTCACGGACCGCATGAGCTCCGTGGAACACCGCATCGAGACTTCAAGACGCTTCTGAGCTTCGTGGAACAAAGCAAGGGACACGGAACAGTCGTTCGAAGTTGGTGCGAGTGGCCTCGGCGACTTCCTCGACCGTGATTCCCTTGACCGCGGCGAGCTGGCGGGCCACGTGCGGCACGTACGCCGGGGAATTCGGCTTGCCGCGAAACGGGACCGGCGCCAGGTACGGGCTGTCGGTCTCGATGAGGCAGCGGTCCAGCGGCACGAAGGCGGCCACCTGGCGAAGCTCGTGCGCCGTCTTGAAGGTCAGGATCCCGGAAAACGAGATGTGGAAACCGCGGTCGAGGGCCGCGCGGGCGACCTCGGCCGTCTCCGTGAAGCAGTGGAAGACGCCGCCGGCCGTGCTGCCCTGCTCTTCGTCGAGCACGCGCAAGGTGTCGGCCGAGGCGCTGCGGGTGTGGATCACGAGTGGCAGGCCCGAGGCGCGCGCGGCGGCGATGTGGGTCCGGAACCGGTCCCGCTGCCACTCCATCTCGGCCAGTGTTCGCCCTTCGAGCCGGTAGTAGTCGAGCCCGGTCTCGCCGATCGCCACGACCTTCGGCCGCCGAGCCAGTTCGACCAGCCCCTCGACGGTCGGCTCGCGGCTGTCGACGTCGTCCGGGTGCACGCCGACGCTGCACCAGAAGTTGTCGTAGGTCGCCGCCAGGGCCTGGACGCGGTCGAATTCGTCGAGCGTGGTGCAGATGCAGAGCGCACTCTGGACGCCCGCCTCGGCCATCGCCTGGCGGATGGCGGGCAGGTTGTCGAAAAGCTCCGGGAAGCTCAGATGGCAGTGGGAATCGACGTACATCCGTCGATTTTCGGGCAACGGCCTCTGCGCGTGGCAGCGTGCCCCCGGGCGGCCCTTCGCCGGCCCGGTCAGATCGTCTGGGTCGGCTTGGCGGACGCCAGCGAGGTCCCGAGGGCATCCTCGATCCGCTGACGGAGCGCGCGGCTCTTCTCGTCGGCGGGGAAGCGGACGCCGACGCCTTGCGTGCGGCCGCCCGAGGCATTCGCCGGCGTGATCCAGCCGACCTTCCCGGCCACCGGATAGCGCTGCGGGTCGTCGGGCAGCGACAGGAGCAGGTAGATGTC
This sequence comes from Rhizobacter sp., assembly GCF_031412495.1. Taxonomy (GTDB): domain Bacteria; phylum Pseudomonadota; class Gammaproteobacteria; order Burkholderiales; family Burkholderiaceae_C; genus Schlegelella_A. The sequence continues at coordinate 8,285 of NZ_JANODC010000358.1, forward strand.
CTCGCCGAGCCGGTAGTCGCGCGTCGTCGGAACGAAGATGCCGCCCTCGCTGAACATCGGCATGTACGCGGCGTAGAGGGCGTTCTTTTCCCGGAACACGAGCTGGATGACGCTGGGGCGCGCCGGCGGCGACGCAGGCACGCCGGTGCCAGAAGGGTTGGCGCGTGCAGCCGGTTCGCTCATCGGGGGGAGTTTAGCGACAGCGCCTGCGCCGGCTGCTGCTGCGACCGCGCCGTTTTCAACGCTTGACGCCCCTGTTCGACGAGACTTTCGACCCCGAGGTCGACGATCCAGGGATGGTCGGCTTCCGTCGCCAGGCGCGTCAACTCCCGGCCCCAGGCCGACAAGGCGGCCAGGTTCGCACCCGCGACGAGGCTCCCGGGCGGGAAGAAGCGCGGCGCGGCACCGCAGGCCACGGCCGCAGCGTCGTGACAGAGCTTCTGCAGCATCTCTATGGCGAGCGGCAGCGGCAGCCCGTGCAAGGCCGACGCCTCGCCCCGGCCCACCCGCCCCGGCAGGGCGCGCCAGGCCGCGGCATCGATGCCCAGCGCAGCCCAGGCCAGCACCTCCTG
>NZ_JANODC010000359.1:0-7427 GCF_031412495.1 Rhizobacter sp.
TCGCGCGCAGGATCTCGGCCGGCGGCGTCAGGTCCTTGATCTCGTAGCGCAGCACCTTGACGCCCCAGTTCGTCGCCGCCTCGTCGAGGGCGCTGACCACCGAGGCGTTGATCTGGTCGCGCTCCTCGAAGGTTTTGTCGAGCTCCATCTTGCCGATCACCGAACGCAGCAGGGTCTGCGCCAGCTGGGTGATCGCCATGACGTAGTTCGACGAGCCGTAGCTCGCCCGCATCGGGTCCGTCACCTGGAAGTAGATGATGCCGTCGACCTGCAGCTGGGTGTTGTCGCGCGTGATGCAGACCTGGCTGGGCACGTCGAGCGGCACTTCCTTCAGCGAATGCTTGTAGGCGACGCGCTCGACGAAGGGCATGACGAAGCTCAGCCCCGGCGTCAGCGTGCGGTCGTACTTGCCGAGCCGCTCGACAACCCAGGCATGCTGCTGCGGCACGATCTTGAAGGTCTGGAAGATGAAGATCGCGGCGACGACCGCGATGACGAGGGCGACTTCGGTCATCGATGCTCCATTGGATTCAGTGGGACGAGGGGGCGAGAACGAGCCAGTTGCCCTCGACCGCGGCGACCACATGCTCGCCGGGCGCGGCCGGAGAGCCGGGTTGAAGCCGGGCCGACCAGAGCGATCCGCGGTACTGGACCTGCGCGGTGCCGTCGCTGGCCCAGGTGGCCACGCGGACGCGCTCGCCGACATCGAGGTTGACGTCGCGGTTGCTGGCCGCAGGGATGGGGCCGGGCCGTCGAAGCCGCCGCCAGTGCCACACCGCAGTGGCCCCGCCGCCCACCACCGCTGCGGCGACGAGCTGGGCGGGCGCAGCGAGGCCCGCATAGGCGGCCGCAGCGCCTGCAGCCAGCCCGAGGCCGATCATGAGCAGGTACAGCGTGCCGGTGGCAAGCTCGGCGGCGACGACGAGACCGGCGGCCACCCACCACCAGGTTGCAGGGGAGAAGTCCAACGTGGCCTCCGGGACGGCGTGCGACGACGGGCAGTGTAGGGCGGCATGCGGCCCTACACTGCGCCCTTCCCGAAATTGCCCAACCCGAAGGCCGCCGATGCAGCGCTTCCAGTTTCCGATCGTCATCATCGACGAAGACTTCCGCTCCGAGAACGCATCGGGCCTGGGCATCCGTGCGCTTGCCGCCGCCATCGAGAAGGAAGGCTTCGAGGTGCTCGGGGCCACGAGCTACGGCGACCTGTCCCAGTTCGCGCAGCAGCAGAGCCGCGCCAGCGCCTTCATCCTCTCGATCGACGATGAGGAGTTCCTCGGCGACGACACCAACCTGGCGCCGGCGATCCTCAACCTGCGCAAGTTCATCACCGAGGTCCGCTTCAAGAATTCGGAGGTGCCGATCTACCTCTACGGCGAGACCCGCACTTCGCAGCACCTGCCAAACGACGTGCTGCGCGAGCTGCACGGCTTCATCCACATGTTCGAGGACACGCCGGAGTTCGTCGCCCGGCACATCATCCGGGAAGCGCGCGGCTACCTCGACGGCGTCGCGCCGCCGTTCTTCAAGGCGCTTCTCAACTATGCCCAGGACGGCTCCTACTCCTGGCATTGCCCGGGGCACTCGGGCGGCGTCGCCTTCCTGAAGAGCCCGGTGGGGCGCATGTTCCACCAGTTCTTCGGCGAGAACATGCTGCGCGCCGACGTGTGCAACTCGGTCGACGAGCTCGGCCAGCTGCTCGACCACACCGGCCCGGTGGCCGCCAGCGAGCGCAACGCCGCGCGAATCTTCAACGCCGACTACTGCTACTTCGTCACCAACGGGACGAGCACGAGCAACAAGATGGTCTGGCACCACACGGTCGCGCCGGGCGACGTGGTCGTCGTCGACCGCAACTGCCACAAGTCGATCCTGCACGCGATCATCATGACGGGCTCGGTGCCGGTGTTCCTGCGGCCGACGCGCAACCACTACGGGATCATCGGCCCCATCCCGCAGAGCGAGTTCATGCCGGAGGCGATCAAGGCCAAGATCGCCGCCCACCCGCTGCTCCAGGGCGTCACGACGAGCCTCAAGCCGAGGATCCTGACGATCACCCAGAGCACCTACGACGGCGTCCTCTACAACACCGAGACGATCAAGCACGCGCTCGACGGCTACATCGACACGCTGCACTTCGACGAAGCCTGGCTGCCGCACGCCGCCTTCCACAAGTTCTACGGCACCTTCCACGCCATGGGCAAGAACCGCCCGCGCCCGAAAGACCAGATCGTCTTTGCGACGCAGTCGACGCACAAGCTGCTCGCCGGCATCAGCCAGGCCTCGCAGGTGCTCGTGCAGGACTCGCAGACGCGAAAGCTCGATCCGCACCTCTTCAACGAGGCCTACCTGATGCACAGCTCGACGAGCCCGCAGTACGCGATCATCGCGTCGTGCGACGTCTCGGCGGCGATGATGGAAGCACCCGGCGGCCGCGCCCTCGTCGAGGAGAGCATCGCCGAGTCGCTCGACTTCCGGCGCGCCATGCGCAAGGTCGACACGGACTTCGGCAAGGACTGGTGGTTCCGCGTCTGGGGCCCCGACAAGCTCACCGCCGAGGGCATCGGCACGAGCGCCGACTGGATGCTGAAGAACAACGCCAAGTGGCACGGCTTCGGCGCCATCGCGGACGGCTTCAACCTGCTCGACCCGATCAAGTGCACGATCATCACGCCCGGGCTCGACGTCTCCGGCAAGTTCGCCAAGACCGGCATTCCGGCGGCCGTCGTCACCAAGTTCCTCGTCGACCACGGCGTCGTCGTCGAGAAGACGGGCCTCTACTCCTTCTTCATCATGTTCACCATCGGCATCACGAAGGGCCGCTGGAACACGCTGGTCACGGCGCTGCAGCAGTTCAAGGACGACTTCGACCGCAACCAGCCGTGCTGGAAGGTGATGCCCGAGTTCACCGCTGCGCACCCGCAGTACGAGCGCATCGGCCTGCGCGATCTCTCGCAGAGCATCCACGACTTCTACGCCAAGGACGACATCGCCCGGCTCGTCACCGACATGTACGTCTCCGACATCCAGCCGGTGATGAAGCCCAGCGACGCGTTCGCGTGCATCGCCCACGGCCAGACCGAGCGGGTCGAGATCGACCACCTGGAAGGCCGCGTCTCGACGACCCTGCTGACCCCGTATCCGCCCGGCATCCCGCTCCTCATCCCGGGCGAGCGGTTCAACCGCAAGATCGTCGACTACCTGCGCTTCACCCGGTCCTTCAACAAGGCCTTCCCCGGCTTCGACACCGACGTGCACGGCCTCATGTCGATGAAGGAGCTGCAGGGCGTCGCCGTCGAGGGCGACAAGTACTACGTCGACTGCGTGCGGTAGCGCGGCTCTGCCCGGGCAGCTTCAGGCGGCGCCAGGCATCGCGTGGCTGAAGCCGGCGTCGACGTAGACGATCTCGGAGGTGACGCCCGCGGCGAGGTCGGAGAGCAGGAAGGCCGCCGTGTTGCCGACGTCGTCGATGGTGACGTTGCGGCGCAGCGGCGCGTTCTGCGCCACGACGTCGAGGATCTTGCCGAAGCCCTTGATGCCCGAGGCCGCCAGCGTCTTGATCGGGCCGGCCGAGATGCCGTTGACGCGGATGCCCCGGGGTCCCAGGCTGGTGGCGAGGTAACGGACCCCCGCTTCGAGCGATGCCTTGGCCAGACCCATGGTGTTGTAGTTGGGAACGCTGCGCAGCGCCCCCAGATAAGTCAGGGTAAGGAGGGCGGCGCTCGGCGACAGGCGGGGCGCGGCGGCCTTGGCCATCGCCGGAAAGCTGTAGCTCGAGATGTCGTGGGCGATCCTGAAGGCCTCGCGCGACAAGCCCTCGAGGAAATCGCCGGCGATGGCTTCCTTGGGCGCGTAGCCGATCGAGTGCACGAAGCCGTCGAAGGTCGGCCAGGCCTCGCCCAGGGCGCCGAACATGGCGTCGATCTGGGCGTCGTCGGCGACGTCGCAGTCGAACACGAGGGAGGAGCCGAACTCGGCGGCGAAGTCGCCGACGCGCTCCTTGAAGCGCTCACCCTGGTAGCTGAAGGCGAGCTCGGCCCCCTCGCGACGGCAGGCCCGGGCGATCCCGTACGCGATCGACCGGTTCGACAGGACACCGGTGATCAGGAGGCGTTTGCCGGCGAGAAATCCCATGCGGTGCGTCCAGGCGGAAGAGAGGGCGGAAGGGCCGGAATTCTGGCATGGGGCGCCGCGGCTTCCTGTCCGCTTGACACCAGGGCATCTTGCCGCTATTTGAGGGAGCGGATACAATTCCGCTCTTTCCTAGAAAGCGTCAAGTGGGCGGTTCTTCCGGCCCATTTTTTTTGGCTGATCCACTCTGCACCTCCCTTTGCTCCAACCAGGCCTGCCTCCTCTCATGAGCCAAGCTGCCATCGATGCGACCGTTGCCGGGCTGGGCTACGAGCTCGTCGAGATCGAGCGCGGGCCGGGCGGGCTGCTCCGGGTGACCATCGACCACCCGGCGGCGCCCGCGGGCGCGGCGGAGCGGTTCATCACCGTCGAAGACTGCGAGCGGGTGACCCGGCAGCTCCAGCACGTGCTCGAGGTCGAGGGCCTGGCGTACGAGCGGCTCGAGGTGTCCTCGCCCGGCCTGGACCGGCCGTTGAAGTCGGTCGCCGACTTCGCCCGTTTCGCCGGCGAGCAGGTCGAGGTGACGCTGAAGGTTCCGTTCAAGGGGCGCAAGCGTTTCCGCGGCGAGCTGCTGGCGAACGGTACCGGGTGGCGCATCGTGCTGGCCGACACCGCCCCCGCGGCGGCCGCCAAGAAGCACGCCGCCAGCCGCTCGGCACAGGCGCGGGCCGCGGCCGCGGGCGTGGCAGCGCCGCAAAGCGCTGCCGAGGAAGTGAAGGTGCTCGACTTCACGCTGGACGAGGTCCGCGAGGCGCGCCTCATCCCGGTGATCGATTTCAAGGGCGGCCGGCTTGCGGCGCCCGGCCGGGCCAGCGAAGCGCCTGCCCGGCATGAAGAGGCAGACGGAGGTCGGATCCAATGAACCGTGAACTGTTGATGCTGGTGGACGCGATCTCGCGCGAGAAGAGCGTCGACCTCGAGATCGTCTTCCAGGCCGTGGAGGCGGCGCTCGCGTCGGCCTCGAAGAAGCTGCACGGCGGCGAAGTGGACATGCGCGTCTCGGTCGACCGGGAGACCGGCGAGTACGAGACCTTCCGCCGCTGGCACGTGGTGCCGAACGAGGCCGGGCTGCAACTGCCGGACTCCGAGGTCCTCCACTTCGAGGCGGTGGAGCAGATCGCCGACATCGAGGTCGGCGACTACATCGAGGAGCAGGTCGAGTCGGTCTCGATCGGCCGGATCGGTGCGCAGGCGGCCAAGCAGGTCATCCTGCAGAAGATCCGCGACGCAGAGCGCGAGCAGCTCCTGACCGACTTCCTCTCGCGCGGCGAGAAGATCTTCGTCGGCACGGTCAAGCGCCTCGACAAGGGTGACGTGATCGTCGAGTCGGGCCGGATCGAGGGGCGCCTGCGCCGCTCGGAAATGATTCCGAAGGAAAACCTGCGCACCGGCGACCGCGTCCGCGCCTACATCGCCGAGGTCGATCCGACCTTGCGCGGCCCGCAGATCCTGCTGTCGCGCAGCTCGCCCGGCTTCATGATGGAGCTGTTCCGCCAGGAAGTGCCCGAGATCGAGCAGAAGCTGCTCGAGATCAAGTCCTGCGCGCGCGACCCGGGCTCGCGGGCCAAGATCGCCGTCGTCTCGCACGACCGGCGCGTCGACCCGATCGGCACCTGCGTCGGCGTCCGCGGCAGCCGGGTCAATGCCGTCACCAACGAGCTGGCCGGCGAGCGCGTCGACATCGTCCTCTGGTCGGAGGACCCGGCGCAGTTCGTCATCGGCGCCCTGGCGCCGGCCAACGTGCAGTCCATCGTCGTCGACGAGGAGCGCCACGCCATGGACGTCGTCGTCGACGAGGAGAACCTCGCCATCGCCATCGGCCGCGGCGGCCAGAACGTCCGCCTCGCGTCCGAGATGACCGGCTGGCGCATCAACATCATGTCGGCCGAGGAGTCCGCGTCCAAGCAGGCCTCCGAGTCCGACCAGCTGCGCAAGCTCTTCGTCGACAAGCTCGACGTCGACGTCGAGGTGGCCGACATCCTCATCGCCGAGGGTTTCTCCAACCTCGAGGAAGTCGCCTACGTGCCGATGCAGGAGATGCTCGAGATCGAGAGCTTCGACGAGGACACCGTCAACGAGCTGCGCACCCGTGCCAAGGACGCGCTCCTGACGATGGACCTGGCCCGCGAGGAGCGCGGCACCGAGGTGTCGCAGGACCTTAACGACTTCGACGGCCTGACGCCGGAGCTGATCAGCAAGCTCGAGAAGGGCGGCGTGCACACGCGCGACGAGCTGGCCGACCTCGCCGTCGACGAGCTGGTCGAGATCTCGGAGATCGACGCCGAGGCCGCCAAGGACCTGATCATGAAGGCGCGCGCGCACTGGTTCGCGGCCGAAGAAGCAGCCAGGCAGGACGCGGAGACGCTTGAGGCGGCCCCGCAAGAGACGACAACGCAAGGATAGACACACATGGCTTCGACAACCGTCGCCCAACTCGCCGCCGAGCTGAATCGCCCGCCGGCGGCGCTGCTCGAGCAGCTGAAGTCGGCCGGCGTCAGCAAGGCGTCGACCGACGACTCCGTGACCGAGAGCGACAAGGCTCGCCTTCTCGACCACCTGCGCACCGCCCACGGCACCGCCGCGAGCGCGGAGCGCAAGAAGATCACGCTGACGCGCAAGTCGACCAGCGAGATCAAGCAGGCCGATTCGAGCGGCAAGGCGCGGACGATCCAGGTCGAGGTGCGCAAGAAGCGCACCTTCATCAAGCGCGACGAGGCGCCGGCGGCGATCGAGGACCCAGCGGCCGCCGAGGCGCGCGAGGTCGAGCTGCGCCGGCGCGAAGAGGAAGCGCACGCCGAAGCGGAGCGCCTGCGCGTCCAGGAAGAGGAACTGCGCGAATCGCAGCGGCGTCGCGAAGCCGAGGAGCGTGCCGAGCGCGAGGCGGTGGAGCAGCGCACCCGCGAGCGTCTGGCTGCCGAAGCCGCCGAAGCCGCGGCTGCAGCTGCGGCTGCGGCCAAGGCGCCGCCCATCAAGGCCGGCACCAAGGCCGCCGCGAAGGCGGCCGAGCTGAAGGCGGCGCAGACCCTGGCGGCGGAGCAGAAGGCCGCGGCCGAGAAGGCGGCCACCGAGCCGGTCAAGCCGGCGCTGCGCGTGGTCAAGGCCGGAACCGTCGAGAACGAGGAAAAGCAGCGCGCGGCCGACCTGGCCAAGCGCCGCAAGGCGGCCGAAGACGAAGCGGCGGCCATCCGCAACATGATGTCGGCGCCGAAGAAGGTGCTCGTCGCCAAGAAGCCGGAAGAGGCCAAGCCTGCCGAGCCGGCCAAGGAAGCCATCAAGGGCACGATCCACAAGAAGGC
>NZ_JANODC010000360.1:0-3824 GCF_031412495.1 Rhizobacter sp.
TCGCGCGGCCATCGAGGGCCTGACCGTTCATGCCGTTGATGGCCGCCTGCGCTTCAGGATCCGACCCCATCTCGACGAAACCGAAGCCTTTCGAGCGGCCGGTGTCCCGGTCCATCATGACCTTTGCCGAGCTGACAGTTCCGTACTGCGCGAACGCCTGCTGGAGATCGTCGTCGCGGATGTTGTACGAGAGATTGCCGACGTACAGTTTATTGCCCATGGGAGAGCTACCTTCCTGTTCTTTGCCGAGATGTGGAGCTTCTACCCATTGAACTATTTCAAGAAGGCGCTGCGTCCATACACAGACTGGCAAATATAAGTGAATTGGCCACAAGATTTGACAGGGACAAACCGGATTTGTTGTTTTGGAGCAGACGACATGCGCATCGCCAGCCTGGTGCCGAGCGTCACCGAGACGCTGGTGGCGCTCGGGCTCGCCGATCGGCTGGTCGCGCGCACCGGCTACTGCATCCATCCGGCGGCGGAGGTGGCGCAGATCGCCAAGGTCGGCGGCACCAAGACGGTGAACCTCGCCAAGCTGAAGCGGCTTCGGCCGACCCATGTCGTCGTCAACGTCGACGAGAACCGGCTCGAGACGGTCGAGGCGATCCGCGCCTGGGGCGCCGACGCACCGGAGGTCGTCGTGACTCACCCGCTCGGTCCCGAGGACAACCCGGCGCTGATCGAGCAAATGGCGGCGACCTTCGCCAGGCAGCCGGGCTTGGCCGAACGAGCGGCGGTCATGGCGGCATCGATCGGCGCCGAGCTGGCGCGGACCGAGCCGGGCCGCCGAGTGACCCGCGTGCTCTACCTGATCTGGCACGAGCCGTGGATGACGGTCGCCCGGGACACCTACATCTCGCGCATGCTGGCGCGCGTCGGATGGCAGACCTGGCCGGAGATGCACGGTGGCGCGAAGGGGGCCGCGCGCTACCCGACGGTGCGGGGCGACGAGGCGTGGCGGGCCGAGGTCGAGCTCGTGCTCCTCAGCTCGGAGCCTTTCGCGTTCACCGACGCCCATCGACAGGCGGCGCACCGCCTGTGCCCTTCGGCGCGGGTGCTCCACGTCGACGGCGAGCTGCTCAGCTGGTATGGCGTGCGTGCCGTCGAGGGCCTGCGCTACCTGCGCCGGATCGCCGCCGACAATGCCGGGCCCTTCCTCCCGAGCTGATGCGCCCGTTCCCGTCTTCGTCGAACCACCTCACGGCCGCTTCGTGACCGAGACCACCTACGACTACATCGTCTGCGGCGCCGGCACCGCCGGCTGCCTGCTCGCCAACCGGCTGAGCGCCGATGCAAACAAGCGGGTCCTGCTCGTCGAGGCCGGCGGCAAGGACGGCTACCTGTGGATCCATATCCCGGTGGGCTACCTCTACTGCATCGGCAACCCGAGAACCGACTGGCTCTACGCCACCGAGCCGGCGGCGGGCCTCAATGGACGCAGCCTGCGCAACCCGCGTGGCAAGGTGCTCGGCGGCTCGAGCAGCATCATCGGGATGATCTACATGCGCGGCCAGGCCCGCGACTACGACGGCTGGGGCGCCGGCGACGGCCACGGCGCCAACCCGGGCTGGAGCTGGGCCGAGTGCCTGCCCTACTTCCTCAAGCACGAGGACCATCACGCCGGCGCCGACGAGTTCCACGCCGCACCCGGGTTCGATCCGTCGGGCCGCCGGCCCGGCGGCGAATGGCGGGTCGAGAAGCAGCGCCTGCACTGGCCCTTGCTCGACGCATTCGTGGCCGCCGCCGTCGAGGCCGGGATCCCGCGCCGCGACGACTTCAACCGGGGCGACAACGAAGGTGTCGGCTACTTCGAGGTCAACCAGCGCGGCGGCGTTCGCTGGAACGCAAGCAAGGCCTTTCTGCGTCCGGCCTTGCGCCGTCCCAACCTGCAGGTGCGCTTGGGCGGACACATCACCCGGGTCGTGCTTGACGGTCGGCGGGCGGTCGGCGTCGAGATAGAGGCCGCGGGTGGCCAGCGCGACGTGGTGCGCGTGGCCCCCGGCGGGGAGGTGATCCTGGCCACCGGCGCCATCGGCACGCCGCAGATCCTGCAGCTCTCCGGCATCGGCCCGCCGGCCCTGCTGCAGTCGCACGGCATCGAGGTGCGACACGCCCTGCCCGGCGTCGGCGAGAACCTGCAGGACCACCTCCAGATCCGCGCCGTCTTCGGCGTCGAGGGCACGCGCACACTCAACACGATGGTGGCGACGCCCTGGGGCAAGGCCCTGATCGGCCTGCACTACGCGTGGAAGCGGAGCGGGCCGATGAGCATGGCGCCGTCGCAGCTCGGCGCCTTCACGCGCAGCAGCCCCGACGTTCCTCACGCCAACCTGGAGTACCACGTGCAGCCGCTGTCGCTCGATGCGTTCGGCGAGCCGCTGCATCCGTTCAACGCCTTCACGGCGAGCGTCTGCAACCTGAACCCGACCAGCCGCGGCCATGTCCGCATCGGCTCGGCCCGCGCCGACACGGCGCCGCGGATCTCGCCCGACTACCTCGCCACCGACGCCGACCGGCTGATCGCCGCGGCGAGCCTGCGCCTGACCCGGCGCATCGTCGACCAGCCGGCGCTCGCCCGCTTCCGGCCGCGCGAGCTGCGCCCCGGCCCGCAGTACGAGAGCGACGCCGACCTGGCCCAGCTCGCCGGCGACATCGGCACGACGATCTTCCACCCGGTCGGCACGGCCAAGATGGGCCCGGCGGCCGACCCGATGGCGGTGGTCGACGCCCGCCTGCGCGTGCACGGGATCGGCGGCCTGCGCGTCGTCGACGCCAGCGTCATGCCGACCATCACCAGCGGCAATACCAATTCGCCCACCCTGATGATCGCCGAGCGTGCCGCCGAGTGGATCCTGGGCGCGGCATACTGATCCCCTGCCTCGTCCGGAGCCGCCATGAAAGTGCACGCCGTCGCCAAAGTCCGCCTCGATCCCGACGGCCGCGTCACCGGGGTGGAGTGGGGGCCGGTGAACACCGGCACCAACGAGTGGCACACCGAGCCTGAGGTGGCCGACGTGGCGGAGGTGGTGGCCGCGCTCGACCGCCACGAGGACGTGTTCGCCCTCTTCCCCACCGGGCACGGCATGATGCCGATGCGGCGTTTTCGCGTCGTCGAGTACGACAACGGCTGGCGTACCGTCAACCTGGACGGGCCGCCGACGCACGAGCACGAGATCCACGACATGCTGCGCGTCGGGAGCTGAGCTCCTCATCGCCGCCGGCGAGAGGACCTTCTTACGCGGCCCGGCGACGCAGGCGCGGACCGCGGAGCCGGGCCAGGTCCGTGGCCTCCCTGCGGAGCGCGGTTCGGGTTGACCCCGCGCCCGGCATAAGGATCGGACCATTGGGTCTTTGCGGGAGCGGGGCGCGACCTACCATGCTCGGTTCACCTTTTTCCGGGCGTCTGCCATGTCCTCTGCTCGCACCCCGTCATCCCTGCCGCGTCGTCGCGCCCTGCGTTCGGCCGCTGGCTTCCTGATCGGCTCGGCCGTGTTCGTCTCGGCCGGCGCCGCGTTCGCCGCCGGGCCGACGCTCCTCAACGTCAGCTACGACGTCGCGCGCGAGTTCTACTAGGAGATCAACCCGGCCTTCCAGAAGGCGTGGAAGCAGCAGGCCGGCGAGGACGTGACGATCAACCAGTCGCACGGCGGCTCGAGCAAGCAGGCCCGCTCCGTCCTCGACGGCCTCGAAGCCGACGTCGTGACGATGAACCAGTCGAGCGACGTCGACATCCTGGCGTCGCGCGGCAAGCTGATTCCGGACGACTGGGCGAAGCGCCTGCCGAACAATGCCGCGCCGACGACCTCGGTGACGGTGATCCT
>NZ_JANODC010000361.1:0-4779 GCF_031412495.1 Rhizobacter sp.
CCGAGGCCGCCGCGCTGTCGGCCGCCGCGGCCGCTGCGGCCGCCGCGAGTGCTCCCAAGACCAAGGGCGGCAAGACCGCCAAGGGTGCGAAGGCTGCCGAGCCGGTCGCGCCGCCCGTCGTCGCCGCGCCGGCTCCGGCCCCCGCGGTCGAGCCGCCGAAGCCGCAACTGCGCGTCATCAAGGCGGCCGACGTGGTCGACGAGGACAAGCAGCGCGCCGCCGATCTGGCCAAGCGCCGCAAGGCGGCCGAGGACGAAGCCTCGGCGATCCGCGCGATGATGAACAAGCCCAAGGGCGTTCTCGTCGCGAAGAAGCCCGAGGAACCCAAGCCCGCGGTGGTCGAGATCAAGGGCACCATCCACAAGAAGGTCGGCGCTCCCGGCGCACCCGGCGCGACCGCGGCCAAGCCGGGCGACAAGAAATCGGTCAAGTCCGAAAAGCTCTCGTCGAGCTGGGCCGACGATGCGAAGAAGCGCGGTCTGGCCAAGGGCCGCACCGGCGCGCCGGCGGGCGCCGGCCGTCCGGGCTGGCGCGCACCGCGGGCCGGGCGCCGCGGCGACCGCAACGACGGGGCGCCAAGCAGCTTCGTCGTGCCGTCCGAGTTCCAGGCCCAGGAAGTGCACATCCCCGAGACGATCAGCGTCGCCGACCTGGCGCACAAGATGTCGGTCAAGGCCTCCGAGGTCATCAAGCAACTGATGAAGCTGGGCCAGATGGTCACGATCAACCAGCAGCTCGACCAGGAGACGGCGATGATCGTCGTCGAGGAGATGGGCCACACCGCGTTCAGCGCCAAGCTCGACGACCCCGAGGCCTTCCTCGAGGAGACCGAGGTGGAGGGCGAGCACGAGTCGCACTCGCGCGCGCCGGTGGTCACGGTCATGGGTCACGTCGACCACGGCAAGACTTCGCTGCTCGACTACATCCGGACCAGCCGCGTCGCCGCCGGCGAGGCAGGCGGCATCACCCAGCACATCGGCGCCTACCACGTCGACACGCCGCGCGGGATGATCACCTTCCTCGACACCCCGGGCCACGCCGCGTTCACCGCGATGCGGGCCCGCGGCGCCAAGGCGACGGACATCGTGATCCTGGTCGTCGCCGCCGACGACGGCGTCATGCCGCAGACCAAGGAAGCCATTGCCCACGCGAAGGCGGCCAAGGTGCCCATCGTCGTGGCCATGAACAAGATCGACAAGCCCGAGGCCAACGTCGAGCGGCTGAAGTCGGAACTGGTCGCCGAGCAGGTCGTGCCGGAAGACTTCGGCGGCGACTCTCCGTTCGTGGCCGTGTCGGCCAAGACCGGGCAGGGCATCGACACCCTGCTCGAGCAGGTGCTGCTCCAGGCCGAGGTGCTCGAGCTGAAGGCGCCGAAGGACGCGATGGCCAAGGGCCTCGTCATCGAGGCCCAGCTCGACAAGGGCCGCGGCCCGGTCGCGACCGTGCTTGTGCAGAGCGGCACGCTCAAGCGCGGCGACGTCGTCCTCGCCGGCTCGAGCTTCGGCCGGGTCCGGGCGATGCTCGACGAGAACGGCAAGCCGGTCAACGAGGCCGGCCCGTCGATCCCGGTCGAGATCCAGGGCCTGACCGAAGTGCCGCAGGCCGGCGACGAGTTCATGGTCCTCGGCGACGAGCGCCGGGCGCGCGAGATCGCCACCTTCCGTCAGGGCAAGTACCGCGACGTGAAGCTGGCGCGCCGCCAGGCCGCGAACCTCGAGAACATGATGGACCAGATGGGGCAGAACGCGAAGCAGACGCTGGCCCTCATCGTCAAGGCCGACGTGCAGGGCTCGAAGGAGGCGCTGGCGCAGTCGCTGCTGAAGCTGTCGACCGACGAGGTCAAGGTGCAGATCGTGCACGCGGCGGTGGGCGGGATCAGCGAGAGCGACATCAACCTCGCCATCGCCTCGAAGGCCGTGATCATCGGCTTCAACGTCCGCGCCGATGCGGGATCGAGAAAGCTTGCCGAGAACAACGGCGTCGACATCCGCTACTACAACATCATCTACGACGCGGTCGACGAGATCAAGGCGGCGATGACCGGGATGCTGGCACCGGAGCAGCGCGAAGAGACCATCGGCACAGCCGAGATCCGCACCGTGTTCGTGGCCTCGAAGATCGGCACGGTGGCCGGCTCGATGGTCACGGCGGGCCTGGTCCGACGTGGCGCGCGCTTCCGCCTGCTGCGCGAGAACGTGGTCGTCTACACCGGCGAGGTCGAATCGGTGCGCCGCATCAAGGACGACGTTCGCGAGGTGGCGGCCGGCTTCGAGTGCGGCATCAAGCTCAAGAACTACAACGACATCAAGGAAGGCGACCAGCTCGAGTTCTTCGAGGTCAAGGAAATCGCCCGAACCTTGTAAAGGGCCCCGGCTTCACCTGAACCCCGCCCTCCACAAGTCGGCGGGGTTCTTGTTTGCGGCGAGGCGAAGGAGTGTCCATGCGACAGAAGAGATCGATCCCGAATCGCGGGTTCCGTGTTGCCGACCAGATCCAGCGCGACGTGGCGGGGCTGATCCGCGAGCTGAAGGACCCGCGCATCGGCATGGTGACCATCCACGCCGTCGAGGTGACGGCGGACTACGCCCACGCGACGGTGTTCTTCTCGGTGCTGATCGGCGACGTCGTCGAGTGCGAGACCGCGCTGAACGAGGCCGCCGGCTTCATCCGCAACGCGTTGTTCAAGAAGCTGCAGATCCACACCGTCCCGACCCTGCACTTCAAGTTCGATCGCACCACCGAGCGTGCCGCCGAACTGACCGCCCTGATCGCCAAGGCCAACTCGACCCGCGCCAGGGAGGACTGACGGCATGGATCGCGCGGGAACCGTTCAACGCACGAAGGTCGCGCGCCGCGCCGTGCACGGCGTGCTCCTGCTCGACAAGGACGTCGGCCTGACCAGCAACGCCGCCCTGCAGCGCGCGAAGCGGCTTTATCGCGCCGAGAAGGCCGGCCACACCGGCACGCTGGACCCGCTCGCGAGCGGGCTGCTGCCGCTCTGCTTCGGCGCCGCGACCAAGTTCGCGCAGCTGAGCCTCGACGCGGACAAACGCTATCTCGCGACGCTGCAGCTCGGTGCGACCACCACGACCGGCGACGCGGAAGGCGAGATCCTCGCGGTGCGGCCGGTACACGTCGGACGGGACGATGTCGAGGCCGCCTGCCGGGCCTTCGTCGGCGCCATCCTGCAGGTGCCGCCGATGCATTCGGCGCTGAAGCGCGACGGCAGGCCGCTGTACGAGTACGCACGCGCCGGCATCGCGGTCGAGAGGGAGCCGCGAGGCGTCACCATCCGTTCGATTGCCGTCGTCGAGGGCTCCGGCGACCGCTGGACGATCGACGTCGCCTGCAGCAAGGGCACCTATGTCCGCACGCTGGCCGAGGACATCGGCGCGGCGCTCGGCTGCGGCGCGCACCTGGCCGCGCTCCGGCGGACGCAGAGCGGGCAGCTGTCCATCGACCGCGCGCTGACCCTCGACGAGCTCGAGCGCCTCGACGAGCGCTCCCTCGACGCGGCGCTGCTGCCGCCGGACGCGCTCGTCGCCGACTGGCCGCGCGTCCAGCTCGCGCTCGACGATGCCGGCCGCTACCTCTCGGGCGTGCGCAGGCGGCTGCCGCTTGCCGACGCACCGCAGGTTCGCGTCTACGGCCCGGAGCCGGGCGCGTTCCTGGGCACCGGCCACGTCGCCGCCGGCGAGCTCATCGCCTCGCGCCTGCTCAGCCCCCTCGAAGTCGGCGGCCTCATCGCCGCCCACCGATCCGTTCCCGAAAGACAGAGTCCATGACCCGCCAGATCAGAAACATCGCCATCATCGCCCACGTCGACCACGGCAAGACAACGCTCGTCGACCAGCTCCTGCGCCAGAGCGGCACCTTCCGCGCCAACGAGAAGGTCACCGAGCGGATCATGGATTCGAACGACCTCGAGAAGGAGCGCGGCATCACGATCCTGGCCAAGAACTGCGCCGTCGAGTGGAAGGGAACGCACGTCAACATCGTCGACACGCCGGGCCACGCCGACTTCGGCGGCGAGGTCGAGCGGGTGCTGTCCATGGTCGACAGCGTGCTGCTGCTCATCGACGCGGTCGAAGGCCCGATGCCGCAGACCCGCTTCGTCACCCGCAAGGCGCTGGCGCTCGGCTTGAAGCCGATCGTCGTCGTCAACAAGGTCGACCGGCCCGGTGCGCGCGAGGACTACGCCGTCAACGCCACGTTCGACCTGTTCGACAAGCTGGGCGCGACCGAGGCGCAGCTCGACTTCCCGGTCATCTACGCGTCGGGGCTGAACGGCTGGGCGACGCTCACCAAGGGCGACACCGGCACCGACCTGGCCCCGCTCTTCGACGCCATCCTCGAGCACGTTCCGGCGCACGAGGGCTCGCCCGACGACCCGCTGCAGCTGCAGATCTGCTCGCTCGACTACTCGACCTACGTCGGACGGATCGGCATCGGCCGCGTCAACCAGGGCACCCTCAAGCCGATGCAGGACGTGGCCCTGTACTCGGGCCCGGACTCGGCGCCGATCAAGGCGCGCGTCAACCAGGTGCTCAAGTTCGAGGGCCTCGAGCGCCAGCAGGCCACCGAGGCCGGGCCGGGCGACATCGTCCTGATCAACGGCATCGAAGGCATCACCATCGGCGTGACGCTCACCGACCTCGAGCGGCCGCTGCCGCTGCCGATGCTGCAGGTCGACGAGCCGACCCTGACGATGAACTTCTGCGTCAACAACTCGCCGCTGGCCGGACGCGAAGGCAAGTTCGTGACCAGCCGGCAGATCCG
>NZ_JANODC010000362.1:0-9746 GCF_031412495.1 Rhizobacter sp.
GGGGCTGGTCGGGATCGCCGACCCGCGCGGCCGGCTGGAGACCTACCCGCACGAGATGTCGGGCGGCATGCGCCAGCGGGTGATGATCGCCATGGCGCTGGTCAACGACCCCAAGCTGCTGATCGCCGACGAGCCCACCACGGCGCTCGACGTGACCGTCCAGGCGCAGATCCTCGAGCTGCTCGCGCGGCTGAAGGAGAAGCATCGCATGAGCATGCTCTTCATCAGCCACGACCTCGGCGTCGTCGGCGAGATCTCGGACCACGTCGTCGTGATGCGCAACGGCATCGTGCGCGAGCAGGGGCCCGTCGCCGGCATCTTCGCCGCGCCGCAGGACAGCTACACGAAGGCCCTGCTCGCCTGCCGGCCGACGCTGGACCAGCGCGCGCCGCGGCTGATGGTGGTCGACGACCACATCGCCGCGCAGGGCGGCGGCCCGGCGGCCGTCGGCATCCGCCGCGTCAAGGACCTCGAGGCGCGCGTCGTCCTCGAGGTCGAGGCGCTGACCAAGGGCTTCTGGATCCGCAGCGGCGTCTTCGGCCGGCGGGCGTTCCAGGCCGTCAAGGGGGCGACCTTTCGCCTGCGCGCCGGGCACACGCTCGGCATCGTCGGCGAGTCCGGGTCGGGCAAGACCACGCTCGGCCTGACGCTTCTGCGCCTGCACGAGGCGAGCGGCGGCCCGGTCAGCGGCCGCGCCCTGTTCGACGGCCGAGACCTGCTCCAGCTGTCGAAGGCCGAGCTGCTGCCGATGCGAAAGCGCATCCAGGTCGTGTTCCAGAACCCGTACGCCTCGCTCAACCCGCGCTTCACGATCGGCCAGACGCTCACCGAGCCGATGGCCATCCACGGCATCGGCCGGGGCGCGGCAGACCGCGAGGAGCGTGCCCGCGCCCTGCTGGCCAAGGTCGGCCTCGACGACGACGCCATGCACAAGTACCCGCACGAGTTCTCGGGCGGCCAGCGCCAGCGGGTGGCGATCGCTCGCTGCCTGACGCTCGACCCCGAAGTGCTGGTGCTCGACGAGGCGGTGAGCGCGCTCGACGTATCGGTCCAGGCGCAGGTGCTGAACCTGCTCAAGGACCTGCAGGACGAGCTCGCCCTGACCTACATCTTCATCAGCCACGACCTGGCCGTCGTCCGCTTCATGGCCGACGAGGTCCTCGTCATGAAGGACGGCGAGGTCGTCGAGCAGGCGAGCGTCGAGCAGATCCTCGACCGCCCGGTGCAGGAGTACACGCGCCGGCTCCTCGAGGCCGTCCCGCGCGGCTACCGCGCCCGTCCCGTGGCCACGTAACACGGCTTTGCGGCGTCGACGCAATCGGTCGACGCTGTAACGATTCACTTCGGCCGTGGCCGGATTTGTCGGCGGACACGCTCCTGACGGGCTGTGCGGCGTCGCTTTCGTGTCTTCAGCCACGGTACACGGCTGGCACGCGGGTTGCGCCTGTCGCCCGCGACGGACCCGACGGTCAGCCGCAGCCCGATGCGCCGAGCCCCGTTCCTGTATCGAAAGCCGCCCATGCAGACCCGCCGCCCCTTCGCCAGCAGCACACCCTTTGCCCAGCGCCCGAACGGGCCGCGCTGCCATGGCGGTGCCTCGTCGCTGCTGCGCATGGGACTCGGCGCCTTGCCGCAGCCCATCTTGCATGCGGCCCGCTCCGTCGCCGAGCGCCCGATGGTCCTCGACCAGCCGCGGGCGCCGCGCCAGCTGACCCTCTTCGGGCCGGGCACGCGGGCTCGCTAGGGGCCGATTCCGGACGAGCCGTCCAGGGGGAGCGGGCAGCCCGGGGTCTTGAGAGCGCGCCCCGTCCGTTCGTCCCGCTCCCCTCTCTTTGTCTTCCGCGTCACACTACGCCCGGGCCGGCGCTGGCGCAGGCCCCCCATTTGACGAACAGGGGACAAGATGCGATCACGTGTGCGACTCGTGGCCTTCGGCCTGATGGTGGCGACATTGGGCCTGGCGCAGGCCCAGAGCGGGCCGTGGCCGAACAAGCCGGTGCGCATCGTCGTGCCTTTCGCGCCGGGCGGCACGACCGACATCCTGGCGCGGGCCCTGGCGCCCGAGCTCGGCAAGGCCTTCGGCCAGACCTTCATCATCGACAACAAGGCAGGCGCGGGCGGCAACCTCGGCGCCGACATGGTGGCCAAGTCGCCGCTCGACGGCTACACGCTGCTGATGGGAACCGTCGGCACTCAGTCGATCAACCCGGCGCTCTACCCGAAGATGCCCTACGACGCGGTCAAGGACTTCGTCCCGATCACGCTGATGGCGGGCGTCCCCAACGTCCTGGTCATGAACCCGGCGAAGGCAGCCGAAGCGAAGATCACCAACGTGCGCTCGCTCATCGCCTACGCGCGGGCGAACCCGGGCAAGCTCAACATGGCATCGAGCGGCAACGGCACCTCGATCCATCTCTCGGGCGAGCTCTTCAAGTCGATGACCGGCACCTACATGGTCCACATCCCGTACCGCGGCTCGGGGCCGGCGCTGCTCGACCTGATCGGCGGCCAGATGGACCTCATGTTCGACAACCTGCCCTCGGCCCTGCCGCACATCAAGTCCGGCAAGCTGGTCGCCCTGGCCGTCACCAGCAGCCAGCGGAGCGCGGCGCTGCCCGACGTGCCGACGGTCGCCGAGGCCGGCCCGGTGAAGGGCTTCGACGCGAGCAGCTGGTTCGGTTTGGTCGCCCCCGCCGGGACGCCGCCGGACATCGTCAACCGGCTGCAGCAGGAGACGGCCAAGGCGCTCGCCTCGCCGGCCCTGAATGAGCGCCTGCTGGCCCAGGGGGCGATCCCCGGCGGGATGGCACCGGCGGAGTTCGGGCGCTTCATCGCTGCCGAAGCGAAGAAGTGGAGCGCCGTCGTGAAGACCTCGGGCGCGAAGGTCGACTGAGCTTCGACGGGGCGCGGCGGGTCGGGCTTCACCGAGCCGGCAAGGGGCGCGGCACGCCGGCACCGTCCCATTGCAGGAGACTGCCGTCGGCGCGCATCGCGATCAAGGCCGTGTCTCCTGCGGCCACCGCCGCGGCATCGTCGAGCAGCCGGCGCGGTTGGATGCCGAAACCCTCGCCCCAGGCCCACAGGCTGCCATCGATGCGGATGGCCGCCGAATGGCGCGAGCCGGTCGCGATGGCGCGCGCGCTGTCGAAGACCGGGCCCCAGCGTTCGGCCTTGTCGCCCAGACCGTGCGCACCGAGGGGCCCGAAGCGGTTGCCACCGCTGCCCATGACCACGCCGCTGCGGCTCAGGTACAGGGCATGCCCGGTATGCGCCTTCACGGCGACGGCATCGCGCGCGGTGTTCACGAATTCGCCCGTGGCGGCGAGCCGCCCGTCACCGTACTGGCCGCGGTGCGCCTGGCCCTTGACCCAGAGCGTGCCGTCGCGGCGAATGTAGTAGTCGGCACTGTCGCCGATGCAGGCCGCGGCGACGTCATCGGCGACCCGCTGCGGCGCCGGCAGTTTGCCGCCGCCCTGCCACAGCACCTGCGCACGGTCGATCGCAAACCAGCCGGACTGGCCGCTGGCAAAGGCGATCACGCCCGGCATCAAGATGGTGGCCGAGCCCGGTGCTTCGTCCCAGGCGATCAGCCGGCTGTCGTCGAGCAGGGCGAAGAATGCATCCCGGCTCACGCCGACCTGCCTGGCGCCCGAGCGCATGCGCATCGGCAGGCCGCGGCCGGTCCATCCGTATGCCACGCCGTCGAGCAGCGCCATGTGGCGTTCGTAGTAAGACGCCAGCTGGGGGCCGGAACCGTCGGCAAGGGCGGGGGCGCTGGACACGACGACGTGGGGCGCGGCGATCAGCGCCAGGAAGTGTCGCCGCTGCATCGGGCCGGCGCGATCTCAGACCCGTGCGCCGGCGCGGCGCAGGATCTCGGTGTGGGCAGCGTCTTCAGCAACTCGCCGGCCAGCACGGGGCCTCACCGGGGTGCCCCGGCGTCGGTCAACGTCGCGCCGTAGACCATCCGCGAGATACCGGCCCAGCCGGCGGCCGCTTCGCACATGCGGCACGGGCGCGAGGTGGAGACCAGCACGCAGCCGGACAGGTCGCGCGTGCGCTGCCGGCGCGCGGCATCGCGGATGGCTTCCATCTCGGCATGCGCCGTCGGGTCGCTGGCGGTGACCACGCGGCTGGGCGCGAAGCCGACGATGAGCTCGCCGCGCAGCACCACCGCGCCAAAAGGTTGGTCGCCGGCACGCACCGCCTCGTCGCGCAAGGCCTCGGCGCGGCGCATCGCCTCGCGCAAGGGCTCGTCGGCGGCAGACGGACCGGACGCCATCCAGGGCAACGCGGCCAGGAACCCGCGGCGGCGGAAACCCGGTGCGTGAAGACGGTGCGCCATGTCGAGAGCCCGCCGCTCGCCCTGCAGCACCACCTCAGTCCGTCTTGACCCGCTCGACCGCCATCTCGATCTGCTCCTGCAC
This sequence comes from Rhizobacter sp., assembly GCF_031412495.1. Lineage (GTDB taxonomy): Bacteria > Pseudomonadota > Gammaproteobacteria > Burkholderiales > Burkholderiaceae_C > Schlegelella_A. The sequence continues at coordinate 4,428 of NZ_JANODC010000362.1, forward strand.
CTTGCGGGCACCGCGCTCGGCCTCCATGGGGTCGAGTTCGGCCTGCGGCGCAACCTTGTGCGCCACCTCGGCCAGCCGGTCCGGATCGGTCATGAGGGCGTGGGCGAGGGCCGAGACGGCGCAGATGGCCCGGCGCTGGACATGCATCGGCAACTCCAGCGTGCTGTTGACGACGACGTGGAAGCGCACGCTGTCGACCGCGGCCGGCGCCAGGCCCCAGGTCTCGCAGAGGGCGGCGCCGAGCGTGTCGTGGCTGACGCCGAACTGCGCATGCTCGAGCATCAGCAGTTCCTCGTCCGACTTCGCTTCGACCAGCATCTTCTTGTAGCGGTCGGTGGCGTGGCGGAACATCACGGCCTTGCCGCACTCCTCGAAGATGCCTGCCGAGTGCGCGGCCCAGGGATCGACGCCGAGCGCCTGGCCGATGCGGCCCATCAGCAGGCCGCGCACCCCGGCGCGTTGCCACAGCGGTTCGAGCTCCGGCGCCGGCGCGAAGACGGCGCGCAGGCCCATCTCGAAGGTGACGGACGAGACCTCGCGCGTGCCCAGGTAGGTGATTGCCTGCTGCACGCTCTGCACGCGCCCGCGCAGGCCGTACATCGCCGAGTTCACCGCCTTCAGGACGGCGGCGGCGAGCGCCATGTCGGAGCTGATGAGCGCACTCACGGCGTGGAGGTCGACGTCCTCCTCGGCGAGCAGCAGCGACAGCTTGACCAGCACTTCCGGCTGGGACGGGATGTCGACGTCGAGCAGGCGACGATTGATCTCGGGCATGACGCAGGCGCGGCCGCGCAACAGTCGGGACAGCGCATGGTAGCGAGGGCGCCAATGACGAGGGGCGCCGATCGCTCGGCGCCCCTCGAATTTCTTTCTTCTGCTGGGCGACCGCCGGGCGTGTGCGCCTGTGCGTCGCTGTCTCCTCTCAACCCCCGAGGCGGCACCCGATCGGTGCCCGCACGAGTGCGCGCAATCTAGCCCGCGCCCCGAATCGACGCACGAGGGCTTTCCCCGTCCCCCCTCTTGATCACGCGGCGACGGCAGCGCCGAAGACAGGGATCGAGACGACGATGCGCGTTCCCTCTCCCGGTGCGCTGACGACGCTGGCCTGGCCGCCATGCAGCTCGGCGATACGCTTGACGATGGCCAGACCGAGGCCGCGGCCGCCTTCGCCGCCGGCCGGCGCCACGCTGGTGCGGCTCTGATAGAAGCGGTCGAACAGGCGCGGCAGGTCGGCCGCGGGAATGCCGGGCCCGTCGTCGGCGACGCTGACCTCGAGCCGGCCCGGTCGCGCCTGCGCGCCGAGCACCACCGTGCTTCCCTCGGGGCAGAACTTCAACGCGTTGTCGAGCAGGTTGGCGACGGCACGCTCGAACAGCTCGACGTCGAGCGCCGCCCGCAGGTCGGCGCCAGCGTCGACCCCGGCCGCGGGCTCCAGGCGCAGGTGGACGCCCTTCCCTGCGGCACGCTCGGCAAAGCGCAGGACGATGTCGCCCAGCAGCTCGGCGACGTCCACGGCCTCGAGCCGCAGCCCGAACTCGGGCTCGTCGAGCTTGGCCAGGTCGCCGAGCGATTGCACCATGCGCGCCGCGTTGCGCGTGTTGCGCAAGGCGATCTCGACCAGGCGCCGATCGTCCTCGCGCGCCGGCTGCGGCGACCAGCGCGCATCGAGGGTCTCCAGGCAGGCGACGGTCGCGGTGAGCGGCGAACGCAGGTCGTGCGACAGGTTGCTCACCCCCTCGCGGCGGAAATGATCGGTGCGACGCAGGGTGTCCCACTGCCGCCGGCAGACGGCGAGCAGCATCTCGAAGGCGGCGGTCAGCTGGCCGAACTCGTCGCGGCCGGGCGGCGGCAGCGGCGTTCCGGGCGCGACCGCCAGGCCCTCGGCCAGGCCGCTCTGCGACAGCGTGGCGACGGCGCGCGTGAGCCGGCGCAGCGGCCGCGTCACGCTGGCGATGACGAGCGCGGCCAGCAGCGTCGTCAGGGCGATGACCGCGACGACGAGGCCGAGCGCCGGCCGGGCGAAGCTGCTGCGCAGCACGTCCCAGCCGCCTTCGGGCAGCTGCTGCGTGTGCAGCACGAGGTACAGGTACCCGGCCGCCGGCGGCGACCCCTGGGGCACGGCACGGCGGACCGGCTTGGCCACGATCACCGCGCCCGCGTCCATGCGCTCCGGGTCGTCGCCCATGACGAACATGGCGTCGACGCGCTCGACCGACTCGCGCACCGGCGTCATCGCGACGCGCAGCCCCGGCTTCAACGGTGCCGGCCCGGTCTTGGCCAGCACCAGGCCCTCGAGATCGAGCAGGTAGAGCTCGATGTCCGGCTCGTACAGCACCAGCCCGCGGAGCCAGCGCTGGAACTCCTCGGGGTTGCGCTCGTGCAGGTCGAAGATCGGGTCGTACATGCTCACGACCCGGTCCAGGAAGGCCATGCCGCGCCGGTACGAGGTCTGGTTCTCGAAGCGCTGAAACGACCAGACGACCGTGGCGATCACCAGCAAGGCCGTCAGCAGGCCGGTCGCGAAGATCGTCAGCGCCAGCTTGGAGCGGACCGACATCAGGGCACGTCGCGCATCTTGTAGCCGGCACCGCGCACGGTGAGGATCAGCTCCGGCCGCAGCGGGTCGATCTCGAGCTTGGCGCGCAGGCGGTTGATGTGCGTGGTCACGGTGTGCTCGTATCCGTCGTGGCTGTAGCCCCAGACGGCGTCGAGCAGCTGGCCGCGCGAGAACACCTGGCCGGGATGCGACGCGAAGTGCAGAAGCAGGTCGAACTCGAGGGCGGTGAAGTCCATGGCCGCGCCGCGGAAGCGCGCCTGGCGCTTGGCCGGCACGATCTCGAGGTCGCCGTTGCGCACCGCCCGCGACGCGCCGTCGCTGCCCGCCTGCGCCGCCCGCATCAGGTCGGCGCGGCGCAGCAGGGCCTTGACGCGAGCCAGCAGCTCGGCGAGCGAGAACGGCTTGGTCAGGTAGTCGTCGGCACCGAGCTCGAGTCCGAGCACGCGGTCGAGCTCGGTCGACTTGGCGGTGAGCATCAGGATGGGCGTCGAGCGGCCGCGCGCGCGCAGCGCCTTGCAGACCTCCAGCCCGTCGAGGCCGGGCATCATGAGGTCGAGCACGAGCAGGTCGCTCGGGTGCTCGTTCTGGCTGGCCAGCGCCGCGGGACCGTCGGCGACCGCCGTCACGTCGTAGCCGGCACCGCGCAGGTTCATCACCAGCAGCTCGCGGATGTCGCTCTGGTCCTCGGCGACGAGGATGGTGGGCGTCGGCATGGCGGATTGTCTCGCTCCGGCAGCGCGTTCTTACAGCGATGTGATCGTCCTGTGATCTTCCGCGAGCCTGGCGCGAGGTGGCGTGGCCACAGTGTCTCCACCGGAGCCTGCCATGAACGCCACCGCCAGCCGCCTCGCCGAAGTCGTGTCGCACCGTCCGTACCTGCTGCGCTTCGCCCAGCGTCGCCTGCGCGACCCGATGCTCGCCGAGGATGCGGTGCACGACGTCTTCGAGGCCGTGCTTTCCGGGCGCGCCTCGTTCGGCGGCCGGGCCGCGCTTCGCTCCTGGCTAACGGCGGTGCTCAAGCACAAGATCGTCGACACGCTGCGGCGGACGGAGCACCACGAGTCCCTCGACGGCGACGACGTCGCGGGCGGCGCCGCCCGCGACGTGGCCTGCCCGCGGCCCCGCCCGGACGAGGTGGCGGAGCAGCGCGAGCTGCTGGCGCGCGCCCTGGCCGGCATCGAGAGCCTGCCGTCGTCTCTGCGCGAGGCGATGCGGGTGCGGGTCCTCGAGGACTGCTCCACGGCCGAGGCCTGCGCCACGCTCGGCATCAGCGAGGAGAACCTGTTCGTCCGCGTCCACCGGGCGCGCAAGCAGCTGCTCTCCTGAACTGCAGCGTCCAGGCCCGGCGCTAGATCATCGCGGCGGGATCGATGTCCTCGCTGGGGAAGCGGGTCACGCGCCGCGGCAGCAGGTGCGCGGCCGCACCGGGCTCGAGGCCAAGCCGCTCGCGCAGGGCGCGGTAGTCGGCGCGCGGCATCTCCACCTCCACGTAGCTCTGGTCGTCGCTGCGGCGGAACTCCAGACGCGTGTTCGGCCCGACGGTGAGCGCGTGCTCGAGCGTCACCGGCACCGAGCCCTCGTCGGCCCGGCCGACGACCTCGAGCTCGTGCGGGCGCACGTTGTAGAGGATCTCGATGTGCAGCGGCATGGTGTTGATCTGGCCGCGGATGTGGCCCGAGACGACGCTGACCGCGCCGAACTCGCCCATCGCCCGCGCGTTGCAGAGGATGACGCCGTAGAGCAGCGCCCACTTCACGTTCGGCAGCGTGATGCGGCGAAAGATCTGCCAGCCGCCTGCCCCCAGCACCCGCGCTGCTTCCTCCTGCTCGGTGCCCTGCGCCTGCATGAGCGGGATCAGCTCGCGGGCGATGAAGGGGAAGGTGATAAAGATCGTCGCCAGGACGATGCCCGGCAGGGCGAAGATGATCTTCAGGTCGTGGTCGCGCAGCCACTCGCCCAACCAGCCCTGCACGCCGAAGACGAGGACGAAGATCAGGCCGGCGATGACCGGGCTGACCGAGAACGGCAGGTCGATCAGCGTCAGCAGCAGGTTCTTGCCGCGGAACTCGAACTTGGCGATGGCCCGGGCGGCGGCCAGGCCGAAGGCGAGGTTGAGCGGCACCGAGATCGCGGCGGCGACGAGCGTCAGCTTGATCGCCGACACCGCTGCCGGCTCGGTGATCGCGGCGACATAGACCTCGAGGCCCTTCTTCAGCGCCTCGACGAAGACGGCCACGAGCGGCACGAACAGGAAGTGGGTGAGGAAGGCCAGGGCGCTGACGATGAGCAGGCGGCGCACCCACGCCGGCTCGCGCGTGGCCTCGGCCCGGATCGCCGCCGCTTCCTCGACCTCCTTCTGCAGGTCCTCGAGCACGGGCTGCAGGGTGCGCACGACGAACGGTAGGCCGGTGAGGGCGATGCCGGCAACCGCGGTCGGCATCGCGAAGGGCAGGTCGACCAGCGCGTCGACGAAGCGGCGGCCGACGAACTCGTAGCGGACCAGCACCCAGCAGACGAGCAGCCCGAAGACGGCGTTGACCGCCGCCGCGGCGAGCGATCAGGAACGCCGCCGACAGCGGCACGAGGACGATGATCGACCGGTAGAGGAGCGTGAAGCCGTTCGGGATCACGACGCTGATGCCGGGGCGCGCGAGGTCCGCCCAGTCGCGGATCGCCTTCGGGTTGCCCTTGCGGACCAGGATCACCGTCACCGAGGTCGTCGGCGCGGCATTGTTCGGCAGGCGCTTCGCCCAGTCGTCCGG